>CAZQBE010000022.1:0-15636 GCA_964591595.1 uncultured Flavobacteriaceae bacterium | reverse complement strand
TAATACTTTTGTGTTTTTTGTAATAGAAGCTTCTACTACATCAAGTTTTGTAATATCTACAAAAGATGTTTCAATATTAAATCTTGGTGCGAAATTTTTTAAAAAAGCGTAAGTGCCTCCATAAATTGTTCTACTCGAAACAATATGATTTCCAGCTTCACATAGTTGCAACAATACTGGAGTAATTGCTCCCATTCCAGAGGCTGAAACATTAGCCGTTTCAGTACCTTCCATTGCAGCAAGTGCCTCGCCTAAGTATAAGTTTGATGGTGTTGTGTGGCGAGAGTATAAATAGCATCCATCTGCATTACCTTCAAAAGTATCAAACATAGTTTTTGCTGACAGGAATGTATAGGTAGATGAATCAGAAATTGAAGGATTCACTCCTCCATATTCACCAAAGTACTGTAAATCTTGAATTTTATTAGCAGGTTTAAATGACATAATAAATTTGTTTAGAAAACAATTAGTTATAACAAAAGTCATAAAAATTAGATTAATAATCAATACATGTTTATATATTTAGAAAATAAATCTATTTTATACTAGATTTATTGATTAAAAATAACTAATTTTAAAATTGAATTCACGATTACTGAAAATTTATCAATTATGGCATTTGACACAATAGACAGAAATTTACTAGAATTATTACAGAAGGATAGTAAGCAAACAAACAAAGAATTATCAAACAAGTTACTTTTATCTGTAACTGCAATTTATGAACGAATTAAAAAATTGGAGAAGTTGGGTGTTATTGAAAAATACGTGGCCTTAGTAAATAAGGAAAAGATAGACAAATCTTTTGTAGCGTTTTGCAATATTAAGCTTGTTCAGCATACACACGATTATGTTATGAAATTTGAAAGGGACGTCGCTAATTTAAATGAAGTAGTTGAGTGTTATCATATTAGTGGCGATTACGATTATTTATTAAAAGTCTTGGTAACCGACATGAAAGCCTTTAGAGAATTTATGGTAGAAAAATTAACCACTATTAGCCATATTGGTAGTACTCATAGTACATTTATGATTAATGAGGTAAAGTATACAACAGCTGTTAATATTTGATTTTTATGTGGTCTACTAAATATAAATTAACTGAATTTTTAGTCCTATTTATTATTCTTCCATTATCATTTACTCAAAAATTCCCTATTAGGATGAAGCTTATAATTGGTGTTATTGGTTTTATTTATATCATTTTTATTCTATTCAAAATTGAAAAGATTAAATTTAAAATTGCACCAAATATTAATTGGAACCCTTTTTGGAAACAGACTTCTATTAAATTCGCAATAATTGCTTTAATAACTACTGCATTAGTTTGGTTTACTAATAAAGATGCCTTGTTTAATGTGATTATCAATAAACCAAAATTGTGGATAATAATCTTGTTTGTCTATAGTTTTTTATCTGTTTATCCCCAAGAATTAATTTATAGGACATTCTTTTTTCAACGGTACGATTCATTTTTTAAAAACCCTAATTTATTATTGTTTGTTAACGCCATTGTATTTTCACTTGGTCATATATTTTTTAGAAATACCTTGGTTTTAATACTTACTTTTTTCGGAGGTTTACTTTTTGCATTTACATTTATTAAAACAAAATCTACTCTTTTAGTATCCATAGAGCACGCTATTTATGGATGTTGGTTGTTTACTGTTGGGATGGGAAGTATGCTTGGGTTTCCTTCGTAATATTAAGGAAATACATGTAGCGAAGTATTAATACCAGCGTTTTTTATTCTTTTTTGAAGCGGCCGATTTTCTTCCTTTTCTATGTTTACTACCTTTCTTTTTATGTACTTCAGGTTTTGCTTTAGGATCTAAAGGATATGGATGATTTTCTTCAACAGGAATGGTAGTATGTATTAATTTCTGAATGCTTAATACATAGCTTTTTTCATCAGCTGAACAGAACGAATAGGAAATTCCAGTATTTCCAGCTCTTCCAGTTCTTCCAATACGATGTACATAGGTTTCAGCTACATTTGGCATATCGAAATTAATAACAGCATCTAGATTGTCAATATCAAGACCACGAGCGGCAACATCTGTTGCTATTAAAATATTAACTTCTTTATTTTTAAATTTATTAAAAGCAGTTTGTCTTGCGCTTTGTGTTTTATCACCATGAATACTATCTACATTATAATTGTTTTTGAGTAGTGTTTTTTCTAATTTATCTACTCCAAATTTTGTACGTCTAAAAATAATAATGTTTCCTTTTATTTTATTTCTAAGTAAATGCAGGCACAGTTCAATTTTCTTTGGTTTTGGCACAAAGTATAACCACTGATTAATGCTTTTTGTAACTGAAGAGGTAGGGGAAATTTGTACTTTTTCAGGTGTCTTTAAGATAGTCTTAGCTAATTGCTCAACCTTGAAAGGCATAGTAGCCGAAAACAATAATGTTTGCTTAGTTTTTGGGCACAAACGCTCTATTTTTTTAACATCATCAATAAAACCCATGTCTAGCATTAAATCGGCTTCATCTAATACTAAAATTTCGATATAATCTAGATTAATGATGTCTTGTTTGTGTAAATCAAGTAGTCTCCCAGGAGTTGCTACTAAAATATCAATACCCTTTTTAAGAATATCCTTTTGAGGTTCAATAGATGTACCTCCAAAAACTACAGATGTTCTTAAATTGGTGTATTTTCCGTATACTTTGAAGTCGTTTTCAATTTGTCCAGCAAGCTCACGCGTTGGACTAATAATTAGAGACCTAATTTTTTTATCTTTTTTGGGCGCGTCTTGTTTGTTTATTAATAATTCTAAAATTGGCAATGCAAAGGCAGCAGTTTTTCCAGTGCCAGTTTGTGCCGAGGCAATGACATCATTTTTATCTAATACTAATGGAATAGTATTTTCCTGAACAGATGTAGGAATACTATAATTTTTCTCAGAAAGGGCTTTTAATAAAGAACTACTTAACTGAAGCGATTTAAAGGACATACTTAGAGTATTATTTAGATTGTTAATCTAAAATAGTTTTAACACGACCAACTTCACCAGATTCTAATTGTACTTTAATACCATGAGGATGATTTGGCGACTTAGTAAGTAACCGCTTAACTATACCATGAGTTAGACTATCCGAACGCTGATTATGCTTTTCAACAATTGCAACGTGTTTACCAATTTGGATGTCTTTTCTAAGTTTACCATCCAATTGAGTAGTCTCCATTAGTATATTTTATAGCGTTTTGTTAAGATACTTTATTTAAGGCTTTACCGTTTTTGTATTCGCCTAAAACAATAACATCCTTACTTTTTTCGTATTCTTTTATAGCAAATTCCATTTGCTTTTTATTATCTCTCCTTATTTTTATTCCTGTTCTAGATCCTCTATTTCTTATTTCAATATAAAATCCGTCTCTTAAATCTAAAGGTCTTGTTGGAGGTCTTCCCATAATTTTCTATAACTTTTTGTTGTGAATATATTGAAAATTTATTTAAAAATAGAATTTAGATAAAAAATCAATCTGGCAAAGATACAATAAGTTTGGATTAAATTCCTACTCTATAATAGATTATAGTTATGGTAACATAAAGCACTCTACTACAATTTTTTAATTGCGGCTTCAGCACAACGTTCTCCATCCATGGCTGCTGACACAATTCCTCCAGCATAGCCACCACCTTCACCACAAGGAAATAAACCTTGAACATCTGGATGTTCTAACTGGTCGTTTCTAGGTATTTTTACAGGAGACGATGTTCGTGATTCTACACCAACAACATTGGCTTGATATGTGTAGTAGCCTTTCATTTTTTGACCAAATGCAGTAATGCCTTTACGTAATTTACTTCCAATTATTTTTGGCAATAAGGAATGTAGTGGTGCCGATTTTAGTCCAGGCTGATACGAGGTGTCATTTAATGAATTAGATAATTTGCCATCAACAAAATCGGTTAAACGTTGTGCTGGAGCTGTTTGGCTTCGACCACCAGAAGTATATGCCAATCGTTCTAAATCTTTTTGATATTCTAAGCCTTTCAAAACTCCATAATGATTGTATTTTGGAATGTCTTGTTCCACATTAATTTCAACAACAATTCCAGAATTAGCGAATGTATTATTTCGTTTAGAAGGTGACATTCCATTTACTACCACTTCACCATTTGTTGTCGCTGCAGGTACTATAAAACCACCTGGACACATACAAAACGAATATACACCTCTATCATTTACTTGATGCACTAAACTATAAGAAGCTGCTGGTAATAATGCGTCTCGTTGTTCTTTGCAATGGTATTGAATACTGTCAATAATGTGCTGAGGATGCTCAACACGAACTCCCATAGCAAACGATTTTGCTTCTAAAGCTATATTTTGCTTGTGCAACAAATAATAAATATCTCTTGCAGAATGTCCAGTAGATAAAATAACTGCTTTTGTATCCAATACATTCCCATTTTGTAGTTGTATGGCTTTTAAAGTGTTGTCTTTTACAATAAAATCGGTAACTCTACTTTCAAAGTGTATTTCGCCGCCATATTTTAAAATGGTCTCACGAATATTTTGAACCACTTTGGGTAATTTATTTGTGCCAATATGTGGGTGTGCATCAATAAGAATTTGCCCTGAAGCACCATGAAACACTAGATTTTCAAATATTCTACGAACGTCACCACGTTTTAGGCTTCTAGTATATAGTTTTCCGTCGGAATAGGTTCCTGCACCACCTTCGCCAAAACAATAGTTGGAATCTTCATTAACATCATGAAACTGGTTTATAGCGCGAAGGTCACGTCGTCTTTCTTGCACATTTTTCCCACGTTCTAAAACAATGGGTTTATAACCCAATTCGATGCATCTTAATGCGGCAAACATACCTGCTGGCCCAAAACCAATAATATGTATTTCTTTGGCTTTAGAAACATCTTTATAGGTAAAAAGATACTCAGATGTTTCAGGTGGTTGTTCATTAATATATACAGCTATTTTGTAGTTAAATATGATGATAGATTTTCGAGCATCAATCGATTTTCTTAAGATTTTTATGGCTGTAATTTCTTCAAGATTAACATTTACAATTCGTGCAGCTTTTTGCTTTAAAGTGCCTTCTTTTTTTTCATCTTGCAACTTAATTCTAATCTGAATTTCTTTTACCATAAACGCAAAGCTAATTAAATAAAATGAAGCTGTACTCTAATTATATTTTGTAGTAGATATTAATTGAATATATGTTTGTATTTTTGCACTTCAAAATTTAATTTATACTTATGAATTCATACGAAGTTGCCATTATTGGTTCTGGTCCTGGAGGCTATGTAGCAGCCATTCGTTGCGCTCAATTAGGCATGAAAACGGCTATCATTGAAAAATATGCAACCCTTGGTGGAACCTGTTTAAATGTTGGTTGTATTCCAAGCAAAGCCCTTTTAGATTCATCTCACCATTATGAAGATGCTGTAAAACATTTTGAGGAGCATGGTATTGATATTCCTAGAGATATCAAGGTGAATCTTGAAAAAATGATTGCACGTAAACAATCTGTAGTAGACCAAACCACAGGAGGTATCGATTTTTTAATGAAAAAAAATAAAATTGATGTGTATCAAGGTTTAGGAAGCTTTAAAGATGCGACTCATATTAGTATTTCAGGAAGTGAAACTACTGAAATTGAAGCTAAAAACACCATTATAGCTACAGGAAGTAAACCTTCTAATTTACCTTTTATCAAATTAGATAAAGAACGTATCATCACATCTACAGAAGCCTTAAAGCTTAAAGAAATACCGAAACATTTAATTGTTATAGGGGGTGGTGTTATTGGTTTAGAACTTGGGCAAGTCTATAAACGTTTGGGTGCAGAAGTTACAGTAGTAGAATTTATGGATCGTATTATTCCGACGATGGATGCCGGATTATCTAAGGAATTAAATAAAGTATTAAAGAAACAAAAATTTAAAATTAATGCCTCTCATAAAGTAACATTTGTAAAGCGTGTTGGTGATGAAGTTATTGTAAAAGCGGACAATAAAAAAGGAGAAGAAGTTGAGTTTAGAGGTGATTATTGCTTGGTATCAGTAGGACGACGTCCTTATACAGTTGGTTTAAACGCTGAAGCAGCAGGTGTAAAATTAAATGATAGAGAACAAGTTGAAGTGAATGACCATCTACAAACATCTGCTTCAAATATTTATGCTATTGGCGATGTTATTAAAGGTGTAATGTTAGCTCATAAAGCTGAGGAGGAAGGTGTTTTTGTAGCCGAAACTTTAGCTGGTCAAAAACCACATATTGATTATAATTTAATTCCAGGCGTAGTATATACTTGGCCAGAAGTGGCGTCTGTTGGAAAATCTGAAGAGCAACTTAAAGAGACTGGAATTGACTATAAAGTTGGTCAATTTCCAATGCGTGCTTTAGGACGTAGCAGAGCAAGTATGGATATTGATGGTTTTGTAAAAATTCTTGCAGATAAAAGGACTGATGAAATTTTAGGAGTCCACATGATTGGTGCTCGCGCAGCCGATATGATAGCCGAAGCTGTTGTTGCTATGGAATATAGAGCTTCTGCTGAAGATATTTCTAGAATGTCTCACGCACATCCAACATTTACTGAGGCGATTAAAGAAGCTGCATTGGCAGCTACTGAGAATAGAGCTTTGCATATTTAATCTATTGTTTAGCGGTTTTTTGTTTATAACTTTACAAACGCGTTTACTTTAAACTTTAAAAGCCTGACATCGCTCATCGTCTGTTGACATACATTTGATATAAAAATTTTATTCATGAAAAAAATAATCATTTGCTTAATATTTACTTCTTTATTCAGCAATTGTGGACAAAAGCAAAAAAAATCTTTTTTTGAGCAAGGAGTAAAAGAAATAAACGATACAAAACTTTATTACAAAATTATAGGCAACGGAGAACCTATTCTTATTGTTCATGGAGGTCCAGGTTTAAGTCATGATTATTTTTTACCTAGCCTTAAGAGTTTAAGTGATAAACATAAACTTATTTTTTATGACCAACGAGCAAGTGGGAAATCTGATCTGAATATTAACCCTAAATCAATAACGCTCGATAATTTCATAAAAGATATTGATGAATTAAGAAAAATATTTGGCATTGAAAAGCTAAACTTAATGGCTCATTCATGGGGAGGAATACTGGCAATGAAGTATGCAATAATGTATCCTGATAATATTAAATCTTTAATTTTAGTTAATTCTGTTGGCGCTAGCTCAGAAATTACCACTTTGAGCAACTTGGAATTAGCAAAACGTTTTACTCAAAAAGACAGTATTCGAAGGGTCGAAATTTTTAATTCCGAAGAATTTCAAAAGAGAAGTATTAATTCTATAGAATCATTAATGAAAATTGGAATTAAACATCAATTTTATAATAAAACCTATTTAGATAGCCTTAATCTCTCACTTAATGAAAATTATATGACTACCAGTCAACTACTTCAAAATTTAGCAAAAGATTTAAGTGATTTTGATTTTCACTCTGACCTTAAAACTATTCGATGTCCAACACTATTAATCTATGGAAATTATGACCCATTAACATCGTTGGCTGGAGTAAAAATTCATGAATTGATTGATAATTCTGAATTGATAGTACTAGATGAATGTGGACATTTTCCATTTATAGAGAAACAAAATGAGTTTAATGAGGTTTTAACTAACTTTTTAGAAGCATATAAATAAAACATTTGCCAACAAAGAACTGTGGTAAAAAACAAATGAATTTTCATTAATTTTTAGCTAAAGTACTTCTATAAGTTTCATCATAAATTAGTCCTGATTTTGCAACAGCAAAAGCTTGTTTCAAGAGTTTATTTAAAAAAAAATCTCGTTAAACTAAAAAAACGAATATTTAATAACACAACAAACCATATTGTAATCCGACATGCGTCATTTAAATTTATGTTTTATTTTTAGCCTTGAATCCATGAACACAAAATCAGCAACCACCCAACTTTTTGCAATTAATGTATATTAAAGTTTTTAAAACAAATCATTCAATACTTTGGCTAATCTAATTCCGGCAATTTGTAATTGAGAGCGTACCGTTTTAAAATGATTGTATGAATAGCGATATCTTAAATTTTCATTTGGTTTCGCTGACTTATATATTTTCTTAGTTATTTCGTGGGTTTCGTTTACCCAATCAATAATAGTTCCTTCTTGAATAGCTTTTACTTGCTTTTTTGATAAAACATCAGCGTTTTCTGCTAATTCATCATAACCCATTCCGTATGAATTAATCATTTCGGTATCCCAAACACGATGTAAATTAGAATCTTTATAAAACCATTGTAACTTAACATCATTACCGCCTTTGTCTTTTTCTTTTCCGATGTGCATAGGTTGATGTAAGTCGCCTACTAAATGAATGAGTAGCTTTAAATAAAATGCTTTATCTTCAATTGACGCATTTTCGTCTGTAATAACTTTTTTACAGTAAGCGATACCTGTTACCAAATCGCCTTTAGGATTCTTTTTTGAAGTTTCGTAAGTGGCATCCAAAGGCATATTAATATAATGCCAAGTGTAAAATTCATTATATCTTTTATCCGATTTTATCTCATCGGCATAGGTAGATACAAATGCTAACGATTTTCTGTGAAGTAATTTCTGAATCTTACGTTTACTACTAGCTTTTAAATAATTATCTGCGATTTTCCCAACAACACGGTGTCCGGTTTTACCCCATTTTACTTCTGAAGGATTAAAAGAGGAACATAAAAATAATAGGAGTAAAGCGTGAGTAAGTTTGGATTTCATTTCAATTTATTGTTTTGGCTAATTTATGAATAAAGGCATAAAATATAAAAGCATAACAAAAACATTTTTATTTCCTCTTATTCCGCTTATAATAATTTTTATCGCCACGCGTTTTTGGTTTCTTATATTTTGCAGCAATTTTAAATTTATAAGAGCCTCCTAAATTTTCCTTTTTATTCTTTTCAAATTTTTCATGAAAAGCTTCTCCTGGTGTATGTTCTTCTGTTTTGCGTTTATGAGGATTGTAGTGCTCTTTTAGTTGTGGACGCTCTTCTTCAATAAGCTCCGTTGAAATTTCAACAGCCTGAGGAATTTCTATAATAGGAATTTCCATTTGCATTAATGTCTCGATGGCTTCAATTGAATCCTCTTCTTTTTCAGTAGATAACACAATAGAATGTCCTTCTTTTTCAGCACGACCTGTTCTTCCAATTCTGTGCATATAATTTTCAGGATAATCAGGTGTGTCAAAATTAATAACATGCGAAATATTTTCAATATCCAAGCCACGTGCCATCACATCAGTAGCAATTAGTATTCTGTTCTCTCCCTTTTCAAACTGAGCAATACTTCGTAATCTATAGTTTTGTGTTTTGTTAGAATGAATCACACAAATTTCATTGTTAAACAGTTCTTCTAATTGTTCAAACAGCCGATCTGCCATACGTTTGTAAGCCACAAAAATCAATACTTTATTAAAGGTTTCTGTGTCTTGAAGTAAGTGATTTACTAAATTTACTTTGGTATAAAAATTTGGAACTTTATAGCGTTCCTGAGAGATATTGTCTAAAGGTGTTCCAGAAATCGCAATAGAAATACGCTGAGGATTTATAAAATAAGTGGTAATTAATACATCGACATCTTTGGTCATGGTTGCCGAAAACATAATGTTTTGTCTACGTTGCGGCAATAAATCAAAAATATTCAATAATTGATGTTTAAACCCAAGATCTAACATCACATCAACTTCATCGATTACCAATTTTTTAATTGATTTTAGTTGCAAAACTCTACTTAAAGCCAAGTCATACAAACGTCCTGGAGTTGCCACCAAAATGTCTAGGCCTTGAGCAATAGCCTGCTTTTGTGTATTGATATTTGTACCTCCATACACACCCAAAACTCTTACATTGGTATATTTTGCAATTTTTTCAAATTCTTCAACCACTTGGACCACAAGTTCTCTAGTAGGAACTAAAACCAAAACTCTTGGGTTTTCTTGCTGCGAATATGGCAAGTTTTTAAGTATAGGAAGTGCATAGGCGAATGTTTTCCCAGTTCCTGTTTGAGCTATACCAACGACATCTTTTCCAGATCCAATAACATTAAACGATTGTTCTTGTATTGGTGTAGCATTTACAAACCCCAAATCGTCTAAAGCATTACGTAAAGGTGTCGTTAATTTTAATTCTTGAAATGTCACATTAAAAATTTAAGGCACAAAGGTAAGCTTTTATGGAATAAAGTATCTGTTTATTGTTTTTTAAGTATGTAACTTTGGCAACTTAAAAATTTTGATATTTCATTGCGAACAAAAAAGAATATAATACTTAAGCATTCTGAATTATTTGTTGAGAATCTTCTTAATTGGGCTCAACAATTTGATGATGTCGCTTGGTTAGATTCTAACAATTATAATCAAGAGTATACCAGCTATGATGCTATTTTGGCTGTAGATGCGTTAACAAGTATTCAAACAGATTATGAAAATACTTTCGATAAATTAAAAGAATACCAATCCATTACTAACGATTGGATTTTTGGATACCTCACTTACGATTTAAAAAATGATGTAGAAGAGTTACAGTCCAATAATTTTGATGGTTTACATTTTCCAGATCTTTATTTTTTTCAACCCAAGAAATTGTTTTTATTTAAAGGAAATACAGTTGAGATTCAATACTTAAATTATGTTGCTAATGAGATTGATGACGATATCAAAGCTATATCTAATGAAACAAAATGTCACCTTGAGTGCAGTCGAAAGGTCTCAAAGGATATCAAAATTAAGTTGAGAATTCACAAAGACGACTATTTTAAAAAAATAGATACAATATTGCAGCATATTCATCGAGGAAACATTTACGAAGCCAATTTTTGTCAAGAATTTTATGCAGAAAACACGAGTGTAAACCCTTTAGAAACTTATAAAAAGCTTAACACTATTTCAAATCCACCCTTTGCTACGTTTTTGAAATGTAATGACAAATATTTGCTTTCGGCTTCTCCGGAACGCTATTTAAAAAAGAGAGGAGATACTATTGTTTCTCAACCTATTAAAGGTACATCAAAACGTTCTAAGATTAAATCAGAAGATGGAAAATTGAAAGAAGATTTAGAGAATGACCAAAAGGAACGTAGTGAAAATATTATGATAGTAGATTTGGTGCGACATGATTTGTCTAAAACTGCAATAAAAGGTACAGTAACAGTAAAAGAATTGTGCAAAGTATATAGTTTTGAGCAAGTGCATCATATGGTATCAACTGTAATTTCTAAAGTTGATGATTCTGTACATCCTGTAGATGTTATTAAATCTACATTCCCAATGGGTAGCATGACAGGAGCACCAAAAATTTCAGCAATGAAAATCATTGAAGAATTGGAAGGAAGCAAGCGTGGTTTATATTCAGGAGCTGTTGGGTATTTTAAACCCAATGGGGATTTTGATTTTAATGTTGTAATTAGAAGTATCTTGTACAACGAAACAGACAAGTATGTATCCTATTCTGTTGGAGGAGCAATTACAGCAAAAAGTGACCCTTTAAAAGAATATGAAGAATGCTTAATTAAAGCAAAGGCAATGCGAACCGTTCTAGAAAATTAAATATGCAAAACACGTTTAAATTTAACTTATATAATACCGAATTGTTTGGTCAATATTGGAAACCTGAATCAGTTAAAGCAGTCATTGTTTTGGTGCATGGTATGGGAGAACATTCATCACGATATGAAGAATCTGTGGTTCCATATTTAGTAAAAAACGGGTTTGCAGTTGTTGCGTTCGATCTATTTGGTCATGGAAAAACAAAAGGCAAACGCGGTCATTGTCCTAGTTATAAAGCGTTACTAGGAACTATAGACGATGTTATAAAAAAGGCAAAAACACTATTCCCTGAGAAAGCAATTTACCTTTATGGACACAGCTTAGGTGGTAATCTTGTTATTAATTATGCATTAACAAAAAAACATGTACTTAAAGGCGTAATTGCTACAAGTCCATTTTTACGATTAGCATTTAATCCGCCAAAATGGAAAGTTGTTTTTGGTAAATTATTACTCAAAGTTTTACCATCATTAACAATGCCTAGTGAAATAGAAGTAGAAGCTATATCAAGAGATGAAGCTGAAGTTAAAAAATATTGTGATGATGCTTTGGTCCATGATAAAGTGAGCCCAATGTATATATTTCCTGTTAATGATGCTGGGGAATGGGCAATACAAAATGCCAATAAATTACAAACACAAATGCTTATTTTACATGGTACTGGCGATCGCATTATTGACTATAAAGGGTCTGAAGAATTTTGTAAAAACACAGATAATGCTGAATTGACTTTATTTGAAAACGGATACCATGAGTTGCATCACGATTTATGCAAAGAAGAATTTATGCAAACTATTTTTAAATGGTTGGACAAAATGTAAATTAGCATAATGTTTAAAAGCTTTCAAAACCATATCAATCAAAATCTGCCTTTCTTAACCGAGAGTAAGCTCCTCTTGGCCATTTCTGGAGGTGTTGATAGTGTTGTATTGACACATTTATGCCATAAATCAAAATTGGATTTTGCCTTAGTACATTGTAATTTTAATTTACGTGGAAAAGAAAGTGATAAAGATGAATGTTTTGTGTTACAGTTAGCTGAAGATTTAAACCTTGAAGTATTTATTGAAAGTTTTGATACAGAAATTTATGGAAAACAAAACAAGCTGTCCACTCAAATGGCAGCTCGAGAGCTGCGCTATAATTGGTTTAAAGAATTAGCTGAACAATTAGATTTTGATTATATTTTAACGGCACATCATGCCGATGATAATTTAGAAACATTCCTCATCAATTTATCTCATTGTACAGGATTAGACGGTTTAACAGGGATTCCAAAAATTAATGAGAATATTGTAAGACCATTTTTATCATTTACAAGAAATGATATTGTGAAATACGCAAAATCAGAAAATTTAAAATGGCTAGAAGATGCTAGTAACTCTTCTACTAAATATTTGAGAAACAAATTGCGATTGGAAGTGATTCCGAAACTTAAGGAGATCAACCCAAAATTATTGCAGAGCTTTAATAAGACTATTGAGCACTTAAAAGATTCTAAAGCTATTATTGACGATAGGATTGATTCAATTTCCGATACAATAATCACCAAAGTAAATGAGAATGGAATTCATTTTGATATTTCACAAATTGAAGCATTAAATACTCCAAAAGCCTATTTATACGAACTCTTAAAAGACTATGGATTTACTGAATGGAACGATGTAAATAATCTATTAAAAGCACAATCTGGTAAACAGGTTTTATCCGCAACACATCGCTTAATAAAAGATAGAGATTGTTTGTTGTTAAGTGAAATTAATAATGTCATTCTGAATGAAAATGAAGAATCTTTCAGTATTAACGAGACAGATAAACAGACCCAAACACCATTCGGAATACTATTTTTTGATGAAGCAGACGCTTTTTTTGGAAAGCGTGCCAATGTGATTTTTGTGGACAAGAATAAATTACAATTTCCTCTTACAGTAAGAAAATATCAAGAAGGCGATTACTTTTATCCATTTGGAATGCAAGGAAAAAAGAAATTAAGTAAATATTTTAAAGATGAAAAACTATCTTTATTAGATAAAGAAAATGTGTGGGTTTTGTGTTCAGGAGATGAGATTGTTTGGGTAATTAACAAAAGGGCAGATGACCGATTCAAAGTAACCGAAGACACACAACAGATATTAAAAATCGAATTAAAATGACATTGCAAGGAAAAATAGTCGATATACAAAACAAGCGCATATACAAAGGCGAAATTACTGTTAAAGACGGAAAAATAAGCTCCATAATAGAAAAGGAGCATAATGTAGATCACTATATTCTACCAGGTTTTGTAGATGCTCATATTCATATTGAAAGCTCTATGTTGGTGCCTTCAGAATTTGCTAAACTTGCTGTTACTCATGGTACAGTTGCCACAGTTTCTGATCCTCATGAAATTGCAAATGTACTTGGTGTAGAAGGTGTAGAGTTTATGATCGATAATGGTAAAAAAGTATCATTCAAATTTAATTTCGGAGCACCATCCTGTGTGCCTGCTACTAGTTTTGAATCTGCTGGAGCAATTATAAATTCCGATGACATTAAAGTCTTAATGGCAAATACAGACATTAAATATTTAGCCGAAATGATGAATTATCCAGGCGTTATTTTTGATGATGACGAAGTGCTAAAAAAAATTGCTTGGGCAAAACATTATAATAAACCTGTTGATGGACATGCACCAGGATTACGAGGTGATGATGTTACTAAATATATAAACGCCGGAATTTCAACAGATCACGAATGTTTTACCTATGAAGAAGGTTTAGAGAAATTGCAGAAAGGCATGAAAGTTATTATTCGTGAAGGTTCTGCAGCCAAAAATTTTGAAGCTTTAATTCATTTGCTTCCAGAACACTTTGAAAACATGATGTTTTGTAGCGACGATAAACATCCTGACGATTTAATTGTTAGTCATATTAATTCGCTTTGTGCAAGAGCTGTAGCAAAAGGAATGGATATTTTTAAAATCCTTCAAATGGCCTGTATTAATCCAGTTAAACATTACAATCTTGATGTTGGCTTGCTACAAGTTGGAGATTTTGCAGATTTTACTGTGGTTGAAAACCTAACAAGTTTCAAAGCAATCCAAACCTATATTAATGGCGGATTGGTTTATGATAAAGGTGTTTCTAAAATTAAATCAGTTCCTTTTAAAATTCTGAATAATTTTAAAACAAGTAAAAAGCAAGTCTCCGATTTTAGATTTGAATCTTCAGCGAAACAAATTCGAGTTATTGAAGCTTTAAATGGCGAATTGGTTACTAAAGAACTTATTGAAAATGCTTTAATTAAAGATGGAAATTTGGTTTCAAATGTAGAAGAAGATATTTTAAAAATGACAGTGGTTAATCGATATCAAGACCAAAAACCATCCATCGCATTTATAAAGAATTTCGGACTTAAAGAAGGAGCTATTGCATCGTCTGTTGGTCATGATTCACATAATATTATTGCAGTTGGCGTAAGCGATGAAGACATTTGTAAAGCAGTTAATTTAATTATTGAAAGTAAAGGAGGTATTTGTGCTGTTTCTAATACCGAAGAGAAAGTAGTTTCACTTCCAGTTGCTGGAATAATGAGTGATAAATCTGGTGAAGTTATTGGCAATCAGTATAGCAAATTGGATAAAATGGCTAAAGCGATGGGAAGTAAACTTCATGCTCCTTATATGACGCTTTCATTCATGGCATTATTGGTGATTCCTTCTTTAAAATTAAGCGACAAAGGCCTATTCGATGGCACAAATTTCAAGTTTACTTCTTTAGAGATTTAATATCCTTTTTAAATTTATTTCCTTATATTTGAGTTAGAATACAATTAGAAATTGTCGGCTAAAAATGATAGTTTATTAATAGTATTCTTTTTTGTCTAAAACATAAATTAATTCTAATGAATCTCACAGCAGAACTTTCCGAAGTAAAAAATTATATAAATGGTAAATTTGAAAAAAACGGTCAAACGTCAGTGGATGTTATAAGTCCAATTGATGGTAGTAAAATTTCTTCAATTCCAATGTCAACTGATCAAGACGTTGATAAAGCAGTCCAAGCA
>CAZQBE010000021.1:0-15883 GCA_964591595.1 uncultured Flavobacteriaceae bacterium | reverse complement strand
ATTTACTACTAATAATGGAGTTAACATTGATATCGTTAAAAATGGAAAAAGATGTAAAAAGAATGAAATTGGTGAGATAGTCATCAAGGGAAAAAATGTATTCTCAGGATATATGAATAGTGATGAAAAACATATATTAAAATAGGACAAAATAGTCTTGTAATATTATTAGTTGATTTATTCTGAAGTGGATATTTTTTAGTATAATAAAAAAGTTATGTTTAACAGAAGGTTTATTGAACTAGGTGGTTAAATTTCTGTATTTAATTTAAGATTACTATAGATATTTTAAAATTAGAGAAAAAAAAAGAGCTTTATTTTATAAAGCTCTTTTTTTAAATAATATTCTTTGTTAATTAGATGCACAAACTGCAATAGGTAATAAACCACCAGCAGTATCACCAGGACCTCCACTTGCAAAAGCAAGGTCACCATTAGGTGCATATACTTCAAAAAAGATTTCACCATAAGTATCTCCTGGGAAGAACCAAGTAGCTTCTTGGGCTCCAACAGGTATCGTTACAAAAGCAGTAGCGTCAGAACCATTATTTTGTGTACAGGCTGTACCACCATTTGCGTCTAAAAATGTTCCTACATTACTTCCACCATAAGGAGAGCACATACCAACTTCTATTACTGTACCATCAACGGTAACTTGAATTCCTTCTCCACCAGCTCCAGTAGTGGTTTGCCAACCATCACCATAAGAATCGTGCATATCTACTTGATAATCTCCAGGCTCTGGAGAACATAAGATTAAGGCATTATATCTATGAGGAGCATCAAAGAAACCACCAGTAACCGAACTACCAGCTTCGGCAGCACCAAATACTCTACCATCAGTTAAATTAAGTCTTAATTCATAAATAAAAAGATCGCCAGGAGCATGGTCGTTAGCTCCTAAACCCATTGCTGCTGCTGTTTCGCCAAAAGTAGCGGATAATACTCCTCTAGGTAACCCATGAGGTCCAGGAGAGAATGTAGATGCATCAATAGTTTTTACTAATATATCATTTGCAACAGTAGTACCATTGTCAGGTGATAAATCCTTAATTGATGCATAGATATCAACACTCTGAAATAATGCACCATCTTCCCTATCTTGTTCTTCAACCGATACTGAAAATTGTGATGAATTATCACTAGAGTTAAGTGTATTGCTTAAAACTTCAAGAGTTCTTAGAATAGCACCACTTTCAATATTTAATACCTCTTCAATAACATTATTACTATTACTACAAGAGTTAATAGAGCTAATGATTACCAATGATAATAGAATTTTTACTATTTTTTTCATAATATTCATTTTAATTTTTTTATTAATTAGCTGGATTTGTTACTCCAGAATCCCAAAATACTAATGTATTAAGATCAGTTCTTTGTTGAATATTTGGATTTGACCCAACCTCGTTACCTGGGTAAAGTACTGTTCTAGGGAAATTACCAGGATTTGGTTCCCAACTTCGAGCTATTGTTCTTGGGTATCCAGTCCTTCTAATAAAGTTAAAAGCATCTGCTCCACCACCATACATAGTTACAAAAAATTCTTCTCCTAAAATATCCATTTTATCTTTTGTAATAGGATAACCTTGAGCATCTACTGCAGTACTTGTAGCAGCGGCATCAAACTCAGCTTTTTTAGTTGCAATAAAATTAGCAACGGTTGCAGCATCTGGTGCATTAGACATGTCGGCACTACTATCTAAAGAACCAAAACTCATTACTTTAGCAATAGATTGACCTAATGCAGTTTCCATTTCAGTTGATGCACCAGCAGCATCGCCAGTAGCTAAAGCCGCTTCTGCCATCCAAAAATGCACATATGAAGATAAGATGTAAGGCTCAATACCAGCACCACCGCCACCTTTTCCTAAACCAACTTTTTGTCCAAAAGTTGAACCAATGGATACACCAACGTATGGAAATGCATCATTTCTACCATCAAATAAACCTCCTGCAGGATATACTCCTGAAGCAGTTCTTGTAAAGTTATCAGGTGGAATACCTTCATCGTTACCATGGTTTCTACCCCAATACCCTAATTTAACTGCACACCAATATGCTTCATTAGGAGTAAACTCTAAATGTGGAGGTATTGCATTTCCTGAACATTCAAGTGTTTGTACATCTTCAGAACCATTTGATAAATAGATTAATCCAGCAGGACCAAAAAGACCAAGTACATCTTGGAACATAGCATAACTACTTGGAGTTCTCCAGTTTTGACGTACAAAATAATAACGTCTTCTTGGATCAGTAAGACCTTCACCACCAAAAGCTATTGTATAGTCACCAAATTCACCAACCATAAAGTCCATTAGCCAGTTAGACTGGTAAATATTTGCCCCATCTGATCTGTAATCTGTATTATAATCAGGATGACGGTTATCTGGTTGTAACTCATTTGTTCCATAAGAAAACTCAAAATCATCAGCAGTACTAGAAATTACGTTAGTTGCTGCAAGAACAGCTGCGTAATTACCCGTTGTTAAATTAGCACGCATTTTAAGCGTATTTGCTAATTTCACCCATTTAGAAGTGTCTCCACCATAAAACAAATCTGTAGCAGTACCTGCACCACCTGCAGCATTTAAATAACCTATAGCTTCATCAAGTAACGCTAAAGCGGCAGTATAAACAGCCTGATCGTCATCTAAATTAGGAGTAGGAAATTCTGTAGGATTATTAGATTCTGTATATACGATGTCTCCTAAAAAGTCAACTAAAAGCATCATAATATGAGCTTGTAATACTTTAGAAACACCTAAGTGAAATGATAAATCATTATCTGCAGAATGTTGTGCTTCAATAGCAGCAATATCAGGAATCATATCACCATACAAATTGGTCCAAGGTCCTTGAACTGTACCGGAGCCAAAATTATCGAAATAATTTAATCCAAACATATAGTCTATACGTCCTAAATCTGCACCTCTATCATTAAAGGTTGACATTGAAAACACATATTCCATTTGCACTCTGTTGAGTAGCAAATTAACATCCGCTTGAGTTGGAGACAATGCATTTGGGCTAGTCAATTGTTCTAGCTCAACTGTCTCACAGGAATAAAACAATGTACCTGTGGTAAGCATTGTTAATAATAAATATTTATATATTTTTTTCATAATTCTTGTGTATTTAATACTAAGATGCAAAAGTTATAAAAAGGTTGCGTCTTAGTTTCAATTTTTTTTAATTAAAATGATGCTTTAATACTTAAACCATATCTTTTAGAACTAGGACCATTTAAATAGTCAAAACCTCTACCGTTACCAACACCAACACCAGCTACGTTAGGGTCGAAATTAGCGTCGTCAGGGGTATTATATGCATCAAACCATAAGTTAAATCCAGTAGCTGTAACAGTTAGTGAACCAAATGGTGTTTTTTCTAAGAATTTTTCTGGGAATGAATATCCAAAAGAAATTTCTTGTAATCTTATTACAGAACCATCATATACTTGTAATTCTGAAGGACCAAATAATACATTATTAAAATAATAAGATGAATTATTTATTTGTACTTGATTAGGCTGTCCTGTACTTTCTTGAACACCAGGTAAAATAAATGTGTTCTTTCTGTCTTTTACAATTAAACCACGACCTAATAATGTCGATACAGTAGAAGTATAAATATCTCCACCAGCAGTATGACTTACTTGGAATCCTAAATTAAAGTTTTTGTAAGATAATGTATTGATAAAATTCATTACATAATCAGGATTTGGATTACCAATAATTGGCGCAATAGATCTACCATCATCCAAAGTAATTTGACTTTCGTTAACATAGTTACCAGCACTATTTACTAAAAAGTTATCGTTGGCATCTCTTTTTACTCTACTACCTACAATAACACCAAGTTGTTCGCCACGAATAGCAGCATTACCTTGATTTGTAAAACCAGCATAAACAATCATATCATCATCTTGTTCAGTTACGATTTGATCACTTTGTGTAAAGTTAACTCTAGAGTTCCATCTAAAACCATCGCCATCATTTTGGAATATATCAACTCCTAAATCAACTTCCCATCCATTACCTTCAACTTTACCAATATTATCTTGAGTACTTGTAAATCCAGAAGATGGTGCTAACGGTTTAAATACGATTAAATCTTTTGTTTGTCTATCAAAATAAGACACTTGTAAATCTATTCTATTATCCCATAATCTAGCATCAAATCCAAATTCAATTTCACTAATTAACTCAGGTTTTAAATCAGGGTTAGCCAAGAAGTTACTAATACTATTCGTAATAATACCACCTGAGCCTCCTATACCACCACCATTTTGTTGTGTAAATTGGTTAACAGTATTAACTGTTGGGAATCCAGAAGGGAATCCTGCAGATTGCCCAAGACCAGCTCTAAGTTTTAAATAGTTAAGACCATGACCACTTGCTGATTTGAATCCTTCAAAAGCAGAGGTTGGTAAGAAAGATAAACTAACACTTGGGTAAAACTGACTGTTATTTTTTGATGGTAAATTTGACACCCAATCCTGTCTAGCAGAAACTGAAAGAAAAGCAAAATCAGAATAGTCAAAAGAAGCTTCCCCAAAGACACCAATAATATTTCTAAAAGATTTAAACTGAATAGGTGATTGGTTAGCATAATTAAAGTGTCTTTTTACTCCAAACACTAATTGTCCTGTACTTGCAACACCTTGTTGGTCAAATTCTGTCGAACGGCTTGTACCACCAACTACAAAATTTAAACCAATATCTTCACTTAATTCATAATTACCATTTACAGCAAGATAGTGATCCCAAATTCTATTGTTATTATCCATAGTATTTAAGAAACCAAATATTGCTCTGTTAAAGTTTACACCGTTTTTATTAGAAGATTCTGTAACTCTTTCATTGTAAAAATCGATACCTGCTCTATATGTAAGATTTAAATTATCATTAAAATCAAACGTTAAATTAGCTGTACCAAAAATTCTATTAGTTAATTGATTGGTTCCAGCATTTTTAACTGTCCAAAGAGGATTAATAATATCGTTACCATTACGATAATAAATACTACCACCATTTTCTGGAAGTTCAAAAGGTAATCCCTGTAGATTAACATTTCTAGGAGTAAAGAAGATATTACCTAACACAGACCATCCAGTTGTACCATTACCTTGAGAGGCAGATACTGGAGGAGTGTTAAAATCTGTTCTTGTATAGTTTAAGGACGCATTAATAGTAAATTTATTACTAAGTTTTGCACGACCACCTACAGAAAAGTTATTTCTTCTTAATGAATTTCCAGGTGTAAATCCTTTTTCATCTAAATTACCATAACTCACATTATAAGAAATATTACCGTCTGAAGAAGCACCTCTAATATTTAAGGAAGTATTACTAACACCACCAGTTCTAAAGAAATCTGGCACACTATTGTAAGGTCTCCAATCATAACGTGTTCCTAAAAATTCATTACGTAAAGCATTGTTTCCACCATTAAAGTTATTTAAGAATGCTGAAGAAGAATAAGGATGTTCTACCGTTCCATTAGCGTCAATCAATTGTGCAGGATCATTAAGATACCCATCTACACCATCAGCTGCAAAAGCAGGACCCCAGTTACTAAAGAACCAACCAAATGATTGATTGAAACCACCACCATATAAATCTTGATAATTTGGTAATGAAGCAATTTCATTTACAAAATAAGATTGATTTAAAGTGATTTCTGTTTTCTTAGGGCCAGCACCTGATGCAGAACCAGATTTTGTTGTAATTACTATTACACCATTTCTACCAGCAGTTCCATATAATGTGGCAGCAGCTAAACCTTTAAGAACGTTTACACTTTCAATATTGTTAGGGTCTAAATCTAAAAATCTAGAAGATCCAACGTTACCACTTGCAAAAGTACCAGTTGTATTGTTATCACTACTAAAAGGAACACCATCAACAATAAATAACGCTTGGTTACTACCATTAATAGATGAGTACCCTCTAATTACAACATTGGTTGCAGATCCAGAAGATCCACTTTGTGAAGTAATTTGTACCCCTGAAGCTTTACCTGATAGGACTCGGGCAACATCACCTTCGGTACGTTGCTCTAACTCTTCAGCTTTAACTTCACTTACAGCATATCCAAGAGCTTTCTTCTCTCGCTTAATACCTTGTGCCGTTACGACAACCTCATCAAGAACAGAAACATCTTCTGCCATTGTAACGTTAATCGTATTAGAAGCTCCAACTGTAATTTCTTGAGTTACAAGCCCTACATAAGTAAAAGTTAAAACACTACCTACACTGGCATTGATGCTATAATTACCATCAAAATCAGATTGTGTACCATTGGTTGTACCTTTTACAATAATATTAACCCCAGGAAGAGGCATTCCAGATTCATCCGAAATTGTTCCCGAAATTGTTTTTTCCTGTGCAAAGGATAATTGCACAACAAACGCTAGTAATAGCGTTAAAATTCCACTAAACTTTGTTTTCATTTTATAATTTATTTGAATTAGTCTATGCCAAAAATCATAATAAAAAGTTAATAAAGCAATTATTATTTGCTAAAATTTCATTTTTTTTTTGAAAACATACCGTTAATACTTAATTTTTAGTTAAAATCTTGTATTCAAACTGATGTGAATTTTTGAATTTGAAAATTTTAATTTTTGATTTTCTGACTTTCCATTAGCATAGTTAAATTTTAAAAGTCCAGCCTTTGTAATCAGCCCAAATCCAAATCCAAATCCAAAAAGCTTTTCTTTTGAATTAGTGAGTTCATTATTAAGATAAGCAGCATCAATGATTGAATGTATATAAATGGTAGAACTAAGATTGTATCTGTACTCACTATTAAGTAAACCATAAAAAGAAGCTAGGATACTATTTTCTTCAAAGCCCCTTATTGTATTTATCCCGCCAAATCTAAAAAGCTCATTCACCAAATAAGAATCTGAAATGATACCTTCACTTTTCATTCTTAAATAAATACTATTTCTATTATTTAAATTGAAAATCTTATAGGTATTTAGGCTAAATATTTTTTGATCTTCTTTAATACCTTCAACTTTTTTAAAACCAAATCCAGTTTTAATATCAAAAGCAAAATTTATTGGGAAAAGAAAGTTATTGTATTGCCTTTTTAAAACCTCGTATCTTATACTGTAAAAGGTAGAGTTATAATCTTCAACGAACTGGGCATTATTTTCAACTAATAAGTTGTTAGATTTAATAGTATTAATTTCAGTGAATATTCGTTGTTTATCATTAATTTGATAAAATAAGTTTACAGATTGATCTACTGTAGTAAATGTTGAATCCTTTTTGAATATATTTAACGATAATTCAGACCCAATAGCTGTGTTAAATAAATAAGGCAAACTTACATCAACATCAAATGTTTTCTGATTACTTTCATCACTTTTAAAAACAAGGCTAAAAGCTTCACCATAATTAAGATTGTTTATTAAGTTTAAATTTAAGTAACCATTAAACTCTATTTTATTAGTTGCTTCATTGGTGCTAAAACCAAGAAACCCATCAAAAGTATTGCTTTTTGTTTTTTCTAAATATAAATATATAGATGATGAATCTTTGGTAAATAAAACTTCAGGCGGTCTAGCCTGACTTGTAAAAAGCAATGTATTTAAAGTTTCAGTTTTTTCTTTAATGGAGTTTATGTCAAAATCATCACCTATTTTAATATTTAAAAAATGAGTTAAGAAAGATCTTGGAAATTTCTCATAACCTTGTACTATTATTTTATCTATAGTTCTTTTGGTGTTTGTTGAAATAATAATTTTTGCTTGCAATGAATTTGCATCCCTTTTTTTGATTGTTGTTAATTTTAACGATGTAAAAGGTTGTCCGTTTTCAGCAATCTTAGAATTTATTTGGTTGAGAATACTTTCACTTTCTTGAATTGTTGTTACAAAATATTCCGATGTAACGTTTTCTGAAAAGTGTTCTAAAGCATTCATTGAAATCACATTTTTGTCATAGTATATATATATGGTGTAAAATTTCTTATTTAAAAGAAATTTGGCATTATATACTGTATCATTTTTTTTAGTAGTAGAAATAAGTTGACTCTCTATGTATCCAATCTTTTGAAACTTTAAATGAAGGCTGTTAATTTCTTCCTCGAGTAACTTATAATTAGCAAACACATTTATATAGCCAATTGAATCAATAACTATATTTTCCGAAACATCTTTACCTTCAACAATTAAATGCAATTCTTGAGAGTATGTGCTAACAGCGTTAAATGCGTGAATAATAATATATAAAAAAAGAATTTTTGAAATCTTCAAACTGTATATTTTGAGTATAAAACTAACGGAAAATAAGTTCAAATAATACGTCTATCAAATTAATTTTTTACAAACAACAAAAATTAATTATTTAAGATTTGAATTATCCATATAAATTTCTACCTTTGCAGCCCTCTTAAAAGAGGGTTTTATAAAATATATTAGAAAATAATATGCCAACAATTTCACAATTAGTACGAAAAGGAAGAGCCAAAATAACCAAGAAGAGTAAATCGGCTGCTTTAAATTCGTGTCCTCAAAGACGAGGAGTGTGTACACGTGTTTACACTACAACACCAAAAAAACCTAACTCAGCGATGCGTAAAGTAGCAAGGGTAAGGTTAACAAATGGTAATGAAGTAAATGCATACATTCCTGGAGAAGGACACAATTTACAAGAGCACTCGATAGTATTGGTTAGAGGTGGAAGGGTAAAAGATTTGCCAGGTGTTAGATATCACATCGTTCGTGGTGCATTAGATACAGCAGGTGTTGCTGGTCGCACACAACGTAGATCTAAGTATGGTGCAAAACGCCCTAAGAAGTAATTAAAAAACTTTAAGAAGAAGACATGAGAAAAAGAGCAGCGAAAAAAAGACCGCTTTTACCAGATCCACGTTTTAACGACCAGTTAGTAACTCGTTTCGTTAATATGATGATGTGGGATGGTAAAAAGTCAGTAGCTTTTAAAATTTTCTACGATGCAATAGATATTGTAGAAGAAAAGAAAACAGACGAAGAAAAAACAGCATTAGAATTATGGAAAGAAGCGTTGTCTAACGTTATGCCTCACGTAGAAGTACGTAGTCGTCGCGTTGGTGGAGCAACATTTCAAATTCCTATGCAAATCCGTCCAGACCGTAAAGTTTCTACAGCAATGAAATGGTTAATTAGCTTTTCAAGAAAGAGAAACGAAAAATCTATGGCTCAAAAATTAGCAGCAGAAGTATTAGCTGCAGCTAAAGAAGAAGGAGCAGCCGTTAAGAAAAGAGTTGATACTCATAAAATGGCAGAAGCAAATAAAGCATTCTCACACTTTAGATTTTAATACAGAATGGCAAGAGATTTAAAATATACAAGAAATATTGGGATTGCTGCGCATATTGATGCGGGCAAAACTACCACTACAGAACGTGTCCTTTATTATACAGGTGTTTCTCATAAAATAGGTGAAGTACACGATGGTGCTGCAACTATGGATTGGATGGAGCAAGAGCAAGAAAGGGGTATTACAATTACTTCGGCAGCGACTACATGTACTTGGGAATTTCCAATTGAAAATGGTAAACCTACAGAAGAAACAGAAGGCTACCATTTTAATATTATTGACACTCCAGGTCACGTAGATTTTACAGTTGAAGTAAACCGTTCTTTACGTGTATTAGATGGTTTAGTATTCTTATTTAGCGCAGTTGATGGTGTTGAACCACAATCTGAAACTAACTGGAGATTAGCCGATAATTATAAAGTGCCAAGAATTGGGTTTGTTAACAAAATGGATCGTCAAGGATCAGATTTTATGATGGTTAACAAACAAGTAAAAGAAATGTTAGGGTCTAATGCAGTGCCTATCGTTCTACCAATTGGTGAGGAGCAAGACTTTAGAGGAGTTGTAGATTTGGTTAAAAATCGTGCTATTATATGGCATGATGAAACGCAAGGAGCAACTTTTGATGTTGTTGAAATCCCTGAAGAATTAAAAGAAGAAGCACATCAGTATAGAGCATTATTAATAGAAGAAGTAGCAACTTACGATGAGAACTTATTAGAAAAGTTCATGGAAGATGAAGATTCTATTACAGAAGACGAAGTGCATGCTGCACTTAGAGCTGCTGTTATGGATATGGCTATCATCCCGATGATTTGTGGTTCAGCCTTTAAAAATAAAGGAGTGCAATTCTTGTTAGATGCTGTATGTCGTTATTTGCCTTCGCCTTTAGATAAAGAGGCAATTATTGGTACTAATCCTGATAATGGAAATGAAATTTCTCGTCAGCCAGATGTTAAAGAACCGTTTTCAGCATTAGCATTTAAAATTGCAACTGATCCATTTGTAGGTCGTTTAGCCTTTTTTAGAACATATTCTGGACGATTAGATGCAGGATCATATGTATTGAATAATCGTTCTGGAAAAAAAGAACGAATTTCTCGTATCTATCAAATGCATGCGAATAAGCAAAATGCAATCGATTATATTGAAGCAGGAGATATTGGAGCTGCAGTAGGGTTTAAAAGTATAAAAACTGGAGATACACTTTCTGACGAAAAACATCCAATTGTTTTAGAAAGTATGGATTTTCCAGATCCAGTAATTGGTATTGCGGTAGAGCCTAAGACTAAAGCAGATGTTGATAAATTAGGAATGTCTTTAGCAAAATTAGCCGAAGAAGATCCAACATTTACAGTAAGAACCGATGAAGCTTCAGGACAGACAATTATTTCTGGAATGGGTGAACTTCACTTAGATATTATAGTTGACCGTTTAAAACGGGAATTTAAAGTTGAAGTAAATGAAGGACAACCTCAAGTGGAGTATAAAGAAGCAATTACTCAACGTGCTGAGCATAGAGAGGTCTATAAAAAACAATCAGGTGGTCGTGGTAAATTTGCAGATATTGTATTTATATTAGAACCAGCTGAAGAAGGTAAGCAAGGACTAGAATTTATTTCATCTATAAAGGGCGGAAATGTACCAAAAGAATTTGTACCATCAGTAGAGAAAGGATTTAAAATGGCAATGATAAATGGACCATTGGCAGGATACGAAGTCGATGCTATGAAAGTAACATTAACGGATGGTTCTTATCACGATGTTGATTCGGATCAATTGTCATTTGAATTGGCTGCAAAATTAGGTTTTAAAGCTGCTTCAAAAGCTTCAAAAGCTGTAATTATGGAACCAATCATGAAACTAGAAGTAGTTACTCCAGAAGAAAACATGGGAGATATTGTTGGAGATCTTAATCGTCGTCGTGGACAAGTAAGTGACATGAGTGATAGAGCAGGCTCTAAAGTTGTGAAAGCAACAGTGCCCTTATCTGAAATGTTTGGTTACGTAACAACCTTACGTACATTATCATCTGGTAGAGCTACATCAACTATGGAATTTTCACACTATGCGCAAACACCTTCAAATATATCTGAAGAGGTGATTAAAGCAGCAAAAGGAGTTGAAGCTTAAATTTTAAGAAAATGAGTCAAAAAATCAGAATAAAATTAAAATCATACGATCACAATTTAGTAGATAAATCTGCCGAAAAGATTGTAAAAACAGTAAAAAGTACAGGTGCAGTTGTAACGGGACCAATTCCATTACCAACACACAAGAAAATTTTCACTGTATTACGTTCACCACACGTAAACAAGAAGTCGAGAGAACAATTTCAATTATGTTCATATAAGAGATTATTGGATATTTATAGCTCCTCGTCTAAAACAATTGATGCTTTAATGAAACTTGAATTACCAAGTGGCGTTGAAGTAGAAATAAAAGTTTAATTAGCTTTGTTTCTATTTCCACAAAAGTGGGAGTCTCAAGAGGTGTTTGTAAAGGATAAATCAGATTTCTGCTTTTGCGGAAAGTAAACATGTCCCAAGCCTTAGGCAAGGGAAAAACGGAAAAAATGCAATTCAGGGTTGAAATGTATTTTGACCCTGAATTTTTTAAATAAATAAGTAATAAATAAATTAATAATTATGTCTGGGTTAATTGGAAGAAAAATCGGAATGACCAGTCTCTTTGATGAAAACGGGAAGAATATTCCTTGTACTGTAATCGAAGCTGGACCATGCGTTGTTACCCAAGTCAGAACTAGTGAAATTGATGGCTATGAAGCTATTCAGTTAGGTTTCGATGACAAGACAGAAAAAAATGCTACAAAAGCTGACGTTGGTCACGCTAAAAAAGCAGGTACTTCTGTTAAAAGAAAAGTCGCGGAATTTCAAGGTTTTGATGAGGAGTATAAATTAGGTGACACTATTACAGTGGAGCATTTTTTAGAAGGAGAATTTGTTGATGTTGCTGGAACCTCAAAAGGTAAAGGTTTTCAAGGTGTTGTAAAACGCCACGGATTTGCTGGAGTTGGTCAAGCCACTCACGGTCAACACAACCGTTTAAGAGCACCAGGTTCTATTGGAGCTGCATCGTATCCTGCACGCGTATTTAAAGGTATGCGAATGGCTGGAAGAATGGGCGGTGAAAAAGTGAAAGTTCAAAATTTAAGAGTTTTAAAAGTAGTTACTGATAAGAACTTACTTGTTGTTAAAGGATGCGTTCCTGGACACAAAAACGCTTATGTAACAATTCAGAAGTAATGAAGGTAGCAGTTTTAGATGTAAACGGAAAAGACACAGGAAGAAAGGTAGACCTTTCTAAAGATGTGTTTGCAATAGAGCCTAACAACCATGCGGTATATCTTGATGTAAAGCAATATCTTGCTAATCAACGTCAAGGAACACATAAGGCAAAAGAAAGAGCAGAAATTACAGGAAGTACACGAAAGATTAAAAAACAAAAAGGGACAGGTACTGCAAGAGCAGGAAGTATCAAGTCTGGTGTATTTAGAGGAGGTGGACGTATGTTTGGTCCAAGACCTAGAAATTATAGCTTTAAGCTAAATAAAAATGTGAAACGTTTAGCACGTAAATCAGCATTATCAATTAAGGCTGGTGAGAAGGCAATTACAGTTTTAGAAGACTTCAATTTTGATGCTCCAAAAACTAAAAATTTCACAGCAGTATTAAAGGCTTTAGACCTCGAAAACAAAAAGTCTTTGTTTGTCTTGGGTGATACAAATAATAATGTATATTTGTCGTCACGCAATTTAAAAGGGTCTGAGGTTGTAAATAGTTCAGAATTAAGTACTTACAAGATTTTAAATGCAAATCAAGTAGTGCTTTTAGAAAGCTCTTTAGAAGGAATTGAATCGAATTTAAGTAAATAGAAAACCATGAGTATCTTAATTAAACCGATAATCACAGAAAAAGCAACTAACGATAGCGAGTTAAACAACCGTTATAGCTTTCAAGTGAACACCAAGGCGAACAAGGTAGAAATCAAAAAAGCAGTAGAAGCTTTTTATGGTGTTTCTGTTGAAAAAGTTCGTACTATAAATGTCCGTCCAGATAGAAAAACACGTCATACAAAGACTGGGATTCAACATGGTAAAACAAATGCAGTTAAAAAGGCAATTGTACAACTGGCGGAAGGTGAAACGATTGATTTATACGCTAACATGTAATTAGACGAAAATGTCAGTAAGAAAATTAAAACCAATCACACCAGGACAGCGATTTAGAGTAGTAAATGGGTTTGACGCCATTACTACTGATAAGCCGGAGAAAAGTTTATTAGCTCCGAAAAAACGTTCAGGTGGTAGAAACAGTCAAGGAAAAATGACCATGCGCTATAAAGGTGGAGGTCATAAAAAAAGGTATCGTATTATAGATTTTAAACGTAACAAAGCTGGTATTCCTGCTGAAGTTATGTCAATTGAATATGATCCAAACAGAACAGCGTTTATTGCGTTGTTGAACTATCAAGATGGTGAAAAAAGATACATCGTTGCTCAAAATGGACTTCAGGTTGGGCAAACAGTAGTATCAGGCGAAAAAAACATAGCTCCAGAGATTGGAAACGCTATGCCATTAAGCCAAATTCCTTTAGGTACAATTATTTCTTGTATTGAATTACATCCAAACCAAGGTGCTGTTATGGCTCGTAGTGCTGGTGCTTTTGCTCAGTTAATGGCAAGAGATGGTAAATTTGTTACAGTAAAATTGCCTTCCGGAGAAACACGATTAATTCTTGCAAATTGTTTAGCTACAATAGGAGTGGTATCTAACTCAGACCACCAATTACTAGTATCTGGTAAAGCGGGTAGAAGTAGATGGTTAGGAAGACGTCCACGTACAAGACCAGTAGTTATGAATCCAGTCGATCATCCAATGGGTGGTGGTGAAGGAAAATCTTCTGGTGGTCATCCTCGTTCTAGAAACGGTATTCCTGCAAAAGGATTTAGAACCCGTTCTAAAACAAAAGCAAGTAATAAATATATTGTAGAACGTAGAAAGAAATAAGTAAGACATGGCAAGATCATTAAAAAAAGGACCTTACGTTCATTATAAATTAGAAAAGAAAGTAGCTGCAAATGTTGAAGCTAAAAAGAAATCGGTAATCAAAACCTGGTCAAGAGCTAGTATGATTACTCCTGATTTTGTTGGACAAACAATAGCAGTACATAATGGCCGCCAATTTGTGCCAGTTTATATTACTGAAAACATGGTAGGTCATAAATTAGGAGAATTTTCACCAACACGATCTTTTAGAGGTCATGCAGGTGCTAAAAATAAAGGTAAAAGATAAGAGCAATGGGAAGTCGTAAAAAACAAATGGCAGACGCTATTAAAGCAGAGAAGAAGCAAGTAGCTTTTGCAAAGCTTAATAACTGTCCTACGTCACCAAGAAAAATGCGTTTAGTAGCCGATTTAGTAAGAGGTGAAAAGGTAGAGAAAGCACTTAATATTTTAAGATTCAGTCCAAAAGAAGCATCTCGTCGTTTAGAGAAGCTGTTATTGTCTGCAGTTGCAAACTGGCAAGCAAAAAACGAAGAAGCTGATATTGAAGAAGCTAAATTATTTGTAAAAGAGATTAGAGTTGATGGTGGATCTATGTTAAAAAGATTACGTCCAGCACCTCAAGGTCGTGCACACAGAATAAGAAAAAGATCTAATCACGTAACACTCGTGCTTGGAGCTAACAATAACACACAAAGCAATTAATAAATGGGACAAAAGACAAATCCAATAGGAAATCGCCTTGGTATAATCAGAGGATGGGAATCTAACTGGTATGGAGGTAATGATTATGGAGATAAGCTTGCTGAAGACGATAAAATCAGAAAGTATATCTATGCTCGTTTATCTAAAGCTAGTGTGTCGAGAGTAATCATCGAAAGAACTCTTAAACTTGTAACCGTTACTATCACTACAGCTCGTCCAGGTATTATTATTGGAAAAGGCGGTCAAGAGGTAGACAAGTTAAAAGAAGAACTTAAAAAGATTACAGATAAAGAAGTACAATTAAACATCTTTGAAATTAAAAGACCTGAGTTAGATTCATATTTGGTAGCATCAAGTGTTGCACGTCAAATTGAAAATCGTATTTCATACAAGCGTGCTATTAAAATGGCTATCCAAGCAGCAATGCGTATGAATGCTGAAGGCATTAAAATTCAAATTAGTGGACGTTTAAATGGTGCTGAAATGGCACGTAACGAACATTATAAAGATGGACGTATTCCTTTGTCTACATTTAGAGCCGATATTGATTATGCTTTAGTAGAAGCGCATACTACTTATGGTAGATTGGGTATTAAAGTATGGATTATGAAAGGTGAAGTATATGGTAAAAGAGAACTTTCTCCGCTTGTTGGTTTATCTAAGAAGCAAGGAAAAGGTGGACGCGGTGGAAATAATAATAGATCTCGTCGTAGAAAGTAATTTTTTAAATTAAAGAAAAATGTTACAACCAAAAAGAACAAAATTTCGTAAGCAGCAAAAAGGCCGTATGAAAGGTAACGCTGGGAGAGGGCACTTGCTATCAAGCGG
>CAZQBE010000020.1:0-16039 GCA_964591595.1 uncultured Flavobacteriaceae bacterium | reverse complement strand
CAAACTACAGCCACAATAGGCATCACATAGGTGACTGAAGATGCAAATACTGGTGTTGCCATTTGCACCAATTTATTAAACATCACTTTAGCTAAAGCGGTACCAAAAGCAGAAAGAATAATAATATATACCAAAGACATCTTAACCTCAGGATTTTCAAATGTTTCCTTGGTAAAGAAATTGGTAAAAAGTAAGACTATAAATGCTGGAATTACAATAGCCGTAAAATTACCAAGCGCAATAGTTATAGCTTTAACATCCTGTAAATGCCGCTTAATAATATTTACATTGGCACCATACATAACGCCCGAAATTAAAACCAATCCTGCATACAAATAATTTTGATGCGGATTAAGTTGTGCACCACTACCAATTAAAATGGCTGTTCCAAAAAAACCAATGATGACACCCAATATTTGACGTTTAGTTGAAGCTATTTTAAACACGGCAAAGCCTAACAGAATAGTATTTAAAGGCACCAGCGAATTTAAAATGGAAGCAATGGTACTATCAATTTCTGTCTCAGCATAAGCAAATAAAAACACTGGAAAAAAAGTGCCTATAAAACCTGAAATGATAAGCCACTTCCATGTAGCCTTAGGAATTTCTTTTAAGGTGTAAAACCCGAAAATAAATATAAAAAATCCTGAAAACAGTATGCGTAATGCACCTAATTGTAGAGGCGTTAATCCTATTAATCCCTTTTTAATAAGAATAAATGAGCTGCCCCAAATTATTGATAATACAATAAGGTAAATCCATTTTTTATTCCTCGAATCCATTGATATATTCTATATTTGATACAAAAGTGAGCAAATAAAAGCTAAAAATTGTTAGTTTTGTGGAGAACTTAATACTTAAAATTATGAAGACATTAAAAAATATTTTAACAGTGATTTTGGTCGCTACACTATTTACTGCATGTAAAAATGAAGCAAAACCCGAAGTTAAAACTATAGAAACTGACGTCGCTATAGCTACAAAAAAAGCCCTAAATCCAGATGCAAATTTTGTAAAGACAGAGTTTACTATTGATGGTATGACCTGTGCTATTGGTTGCGCAAGAACTATAGAAAGTAAAATTGCCAAAATGGATGGCGTAAAGTCTGCTAAGGTAGATTTTGATAGAAAATTAGCCATGGTAGAATATGATGAAGCTATGGTAAATCATGAAACTTTAGAAGCAACGGTTTCTAAAACTGCCGATATTTACAAGGTAAGCGACATGAAAGATGTGGACGCATTTACGGCTAAAACACATGATAAAGATTGCCAAAAAGAATGCTGTAAAAATAAAACAGCAGCAGAATCTGCCTCTGCTAAAACTCCTGCAGACAATAAAGAAGCCTGTGCCAAAGATTGTAAAAAACCATGTTGCGCCGAAAAGAAAGGTGACGCTTAAAGAAATAATGACTATAAAAACAAAAAGCCACGCAATACGAGGCTTTTTGTTTTTAATATTAGTTCATCAATTCTTCAATTCCGATATAAATATTTTTCATTAAAATAAATGATGCCTTTGTATGTGAATTATCTAATTCTTGTGTAAACAATCTCCAAAAGAACGATTGGTTCTAATTAAAAAGTGTTTCGTAATATTCTGAAATTTTTAGCAGATCTTTATTCTTTGCTATTTTAAGTCTATTAGATTCGGTAAAAAATTTAATATCGTCTTTCTTATTTTTAAATAAACTATAAAATTGTTTTTTGTTTTTTGGGATTTTCACTAATCCTTCTGCAAATTTAAAATATAAAATATCTTTCAATTTTTCAAAACGGTTTGATGAACTTGTTACAAAACTATTTTCTGTCTTTTCTTCTTTTTTAAATGAAACCCGTTCTTTTTTTAGAAGCACACATTTTCCTTTATCATTCTTTGAAAGAATAACAAAATATCCAATTTTATTATCAAATTCATAAGCTCGGTATATTTTTTGACCCAGCATTATATACAAAAAATTAAGTTTTTTTCGCAGCAAGTAATAATTTACACCATCTTCCAATAAAGACACCTCAATATTGTCTGTATATGCGTTGTATCTGGCCAACGCCGTTTCCATGTATTCGAACTCTGGTGAGTAAAATTTGCATATGGGAAGCATTTTATTCGCTCCAACACTGTTATCAATATATGGAGAGCCTTCAATATTTTCATACTTAACAAGGTTCGACTTTGTATCTGACGAAAAATAAGAATACTTAGGATCGTTAAAAATAGAAATATTGGATCCGGTAACAAATGAACCCGTACTTTTAGGAGGTAATTGGCAAAAAGTTTGTGAAAATGTAATCAAGTAGCAAAAGGTTATATAATATGTTTTCATCATAAAATAATATTAATTCTTAATGTCATTTACTCCTTTGTTACTAAAAATACAAATTGTACAGTTTTCGAATTGAAATTATGAAATTGGAAATTAGTTATTCATCAGTGCTTCAATCTCCTCAACCTCAATAGGGATGTTTTTCATTAAGTTTAAAGGTTCGCCTTGTTCTTGGATAACCACATCATCCTCCAAACGAATGCCAAAACCTTCCTCTGGGATATAAATACCTGGTTCTACAGTAAACACCATATTGGCTTGCATAGGCTCGGTTAAAATACCATAATCATGCGTATCTAATCCCATGTGGTGCGAGGTACCATGCATAAAATATTTTTTATAGGCTGGCCAATCTTTATCTTCATTTTGTACATCGGCTTTATCTAATAAACCTAAACCCAACAATTCTGAAGTCATGAGTTTCCCAACCTCAACATGATACTCTGCCCAATCCGCTCCGGGAATTAACAGTTTTGTAGCTTCATTTTTTACACGGTTTACCGCATTATAAACCGCCTTTTGCCTATCTGTAAAACGCCCAGAAACAGGAATAGTTCGCGTCATATCACTGGAGTAGTTGGCATATTCGGCACCAACATCTAGCAGTATTAAATCGCCTGCTTTGCATTGTTGGTTGTTCTCTATATAATGTAACACATTGGCATTATTTCCTGAAGCTACAATTGGTGTATAAGCGAATTTTTTTGAGCGATTTCGTAAAAACTCGTGCATAAACTCTGCTTCAATTTCATACTCCCAAACACTAGGTTTTACAAAATTTAAAATGCGACGGAAGCCTTTTTCAGTAATATCACAAGCGGTTTGAATCAAGTCTAATTCTATTTGGTCTTTTACAGAACGTAAGCGTTGCAAAATAGGATTACTCTTGGCTACAGCATGTGCAGGATATTTGTCTTTTAACCATTTGGTAAAACGGTCTTCACGGGTTTGTGTTTCAACGGATGCTCTATAATGTTCGTTCGTATTTATATACACCGTATCGCATTGTGTCATGATTTCAAACATGATTTTTTCCATGTCTTGTAACCAGTACACTGTTTTAATTCCATTAGTTTTAAAAGCTGCTGCTTTAGTCAATTTTTCACCTTCCCAAATAGCAATCCGTTCATTCGTTTCTTTTAAAAATAAAATCTCACGATGTTTTGCTTTAGGACAATCCGGAAACAACACCAAAATGCTTTCTTCTTGGTCAACACCACTTAAATAAAAAATATCGCGATGCTGCTCAAAAGGCATGGTGCTGTCTGCACTTATCGGGTACAAATCATTACTATTAAACACAGCCAAACTATTTGGTTTCATTTGGGCTGTAAAGTTTTTACGGTTTTTTATAAATAATGTAGGGTCTATTGGATTGTATTTCATGGTAAAAAAATTATAAAACAAATGTAGCAATTAAGATGAAAATTAATGAACAAGCTTAATTTTCTTTTTGTAAGGCTTAGTTATATGCGCCGTATAGTTTTTGCAAATCGTTTTCCTTTATAGAAATCATATTCACATCTAAAGTAATAGGTATCAATGGTGCGTCTGTTGAATCTCGTTTTACATTAACAATAGCATCAACAACATCCATACCTTTTATAACTTTTCCAAAAATCGTATAATCGCCGTCGAGTCGATGTAAGCCGGCTTTGTTTTGAACGATATAAAACTGGCATCGCGCTGAAAGTTTCTGAGGATTTCCATCTCTTCCTGAGCCTAAAGCACCATACGTATGCAAAAGTGAATCGTTAAACTCTGGTGCTAACAAATACTCTGGGTCGTTAAATCCTTCAGGTGTATCAGGGCAACCCCCTTGTGCTACAAAATTGGGAATGACACGATTAAACGTAAGCGAATCCCAATAACCTTTATTTGCTAATTCTATAAAACTCTCTTTATGATTTGGCGTTTCGTTGTACAACCATACCAATATCTCTCCTTTCGGGGTTTTTATTTGTCCTATTTGAAATGTTCTTTCTTGAGCACAAGACAATATAAAAATAGTGATGAGTATTGTAATTGCTTTTTTCATAATTATCTGTTGATTTAGATATTAAAAATAGGAAATATAAAAGAATGTTAAAGTTCCTGTTTTTTTAACAAGATTTTTGACGATTTACTCAAGTTTAAGTACTTTCAAACCTTAAACTAACAAACCAACCAATGAAAGCTTTTAAATTACTTTTTTGTTTAAGTCTTCTTTTTATTTTTCAAGCAAATGCACAACAACCTTCAATAGTAAAAAACGTTCCTTTTACCAATATTGGCCCCACTATAATGAGTGGTCGTGTTGTTGATATAGATGTTAATCCAAATAATACCATTGAATTTTATGTAGCCTATGCTTCAGGTGGCTTATGGTACACTAACAATAACGGCACCTCATTCACTCCAGTTACCGATAATGCGCCTACCCAAAATATGGGAGACATAGCTGTTGATTGGAACAAAGGCACTATTTGGATTGGAACGGGTGAAAACAATTCTTCTCGTTCATCGTATTCAGGGATTGGTATGTTAAAAAGTACAGATAAAGGTAAAACATGGGGAAATGTTGGTTTAAAAGATTCGCATCATGTTGGACGTATTATTATCAATAAAAATAATCCTGATGACGTTGTTGTAGGTGTTATTGGTCATTTATATACCCCAAATGCCGAACGTGGCATCTTTAAAACCACTGATGGTGGAAAAACTTGGAAAAATACTCTTTTTATTAATAATGACACTGGAATTATTGATATTAGTGTATCTCCAACCAATCCCAATACAATGTTTGCTGCGTCTTGGGAGCGAGATAGAAAAGCTTGGAATTTTGTTGGGAATGGAGAACATTCGGCAATCTACAAAAGTACAGATGGTGGAACAACTTGGGCTAAAATGTCGACCAAAAACAGCGGATTCCCAGTTGGGGAAGGTGTTGGCAGAATTGGATTAGCCGTTTATGATGATAATACTATTTATGCCATTCACGATAGTCAGTTTCGAAGACCTTCAAAAGAGAAAAAGGAGAAACAACGAGGCCTAACCAAGGATGATTTTAAAACCATGAGTGCTGATGAATTTCTTCAATTGGAAGATAAAAAGCTCAATACATTTTTAAAGACAAATGGTTTTCAGGAAAAGTATCGCGCACAGAATATTAAGCAAATGATACGAAGCGGTAACGTAAAACCTATTGACCTTGCTACCTATCTTGAAGATGCAAATTCAATGTTATTTGACACGCCTGTTATTGGTGCCGAGGTCTATAAAAGTAATGATGGTGGGAAATCTTGGAAGAAAACTCATGATGATTATCTTGATGGCATATACTACAGCTATGGTTATTATTTTGGACACATTTACGTTGCACCTAACAACGAAGATCACATTTATATTTATGGCGTTCCAATATTAAAATCTAAAGATGGTGGGAAAACATTTACCTCTATAAATGCCGAAAATGTACATGGAGATCATCATATACTTTGGATAAACCCTAAAACCCCTAATCATTTGATTAATGGTAATGACGGAGGCGTAAATATTACTTATGATGATGGCGATAATTGGATTAAAAATAATGCACCATCGGTTGGACAATTCTATGCTATAACTGTTGATAATGAAAAACCTTATAATGTTTATGGAGGCTTACAAGATAATGGCGTTTGGGTTGGAGCAAATAATGCACGAAAAGATAAAAGTTGGCATCAAAGTGGTCAATACCCATGGAAAAGTATTATGGGAGGCGATGGTATGCAAGTACAGGTTGATAATCGTAATTCAAATATTGTGTATACTGGATTTCAGTTTGGAAATTATTTTAGAATCAATAGAGAAACCAAAGAAACAAAACGATTGTCTATAAAGCATGAGTTGGGCGAAAGCCCATATCGCTTTAACTGGCAAACCCCTATTTTACTATCACCTCATAATCAAGATATATTGTATTTAGGGGGTAATAAACTCATGCGCTCTATGAATAAAGGCGACGATTGGATGGCTATTAGTGATGATTTAACTCAAGGAGGCAGAAAAGGAAATGTAGCTTATGGAACAATAACGACAATTAGTGAATCTCCGTTTGAGTTTGGGCTTATTTATACAGGTAGTGATGATGGATTACTATATATTACAAAAAATACTGGAGGAACATGGGAAAATATTTCAAGTGCATTTCCAAAAGATCTTTGGGTATCGCGAGTTGTGGCTTCACAACATAAAAAAGAACGTGTGTATGTCACCTTAAACGGTTATAGGAATGACGATTTTAAAGCCTATGTGTATATGAGTAATGATATGGGAAACACTTGGGCTTCCATTAGTTCTAACCTTCCAGATGAACCAGTAAATGTAATTAAAGAAGATTCTATGGATGAAAACTTGCTCTATCTTGGAACTGATAATGGTGTGTATGTATCCTTTAATAAGGGTCAACATTGGCAAGCTTTTTCAAATGGATTAACAACAGTTGCAGTTCATGATTTAGTTATTCAACCTGAAGCAAAAGATTTAGTAGTTGGTACACATGGTCGCTCTATTTATAAAGCACATATTGCTGCTTTGCAACAATACAATAAGGTAAGTTCTAAAGACATTGCGCTTTTTGAAGTTCCTTCGATGCGTTTTTCTTCTCGTTGGGGAAGTGCATGGAACCAGTTTTCTCAAGTGTTTGAGCCTTCTACAACAATAAGTGTATTTGTTAAAAATTCTGGAAAACAAAATGTAAAAGTTTTATCTGAAAATGGTTTAGAACTTAATTCTATTTCGTTTAATGCAGATAAAGGCTTTAATTATACTAATTATGATTTATCAATGACCGAAGGCGGAAAAAAAGCTTTACAAAAGGCTAATCCCAAATTAACAGTAAAAAAAGCTCAAAATGGTAAATACTATTTACCTAAAGGAAAATATACAATCCAGATTAACAAAGAAAAAACTTCGCTAACAATAAAATAAAAACTACTTGACATAGGGATAATAGCAATAAAATTTTTGATTTTTTTATTGTAAAAAGTTTCTTATAATGATTGTACTATTTATAATAATTCTATATTAGTTCTTTTTAGTGTTAACAAAAACTAAATATTAATGGTTAACGTTAATATAAAAGCTAATTTCAGACATTGATTAAAGATTTTTATAAATCATTAATTCCTGCTAAAGAAATAATTGTTTGCCTTTTGGAATGATTTTTGACGTTCCTTAAAACTAATTATATCAATCAAAAAACCATCATTATGTTTAAAAAAGCATTATTCCTTTTTTTATTATGTTCTTCTCTGTTATTTTCTCAAAATAAAAACTCCGATTTAAAAGTTTACCTAGATTGTGATAGGTGTGATAACACATTCATTAAACAAAATTTAAATAATGTTGAATTTGTTAGGGATCAAAATTATGCAGATGTGCATTTATTTTTTACAACTCAAAGAAATGGTAGTGGTGGGACTGCTTATGAGATAGAATTTATAGGCCAAAATGAATTTGAAAAATTTCAGGATATCCTCAGTTTTTCTACAGACACTGACATGACTAATGATGATATACGGCAGCGGATACTTAAATATATTAAGCTAGGCTTAATTCGATTTTGGATAAAACAGGGCAAAACAGATAATATTTCTATTACAGTAAGTAGTCCAAAGAAATCGGACGAGGAAGCAAAAGAAGAGAAAGACCCGTGGAATTATTGGGTTTTTCGTATAGGAGCAAATGGGTATTTTAGTGGTCAAGAGTCCAGTAAATTTAGTAATGTAAATTTTAACCTTTCTGCTAAGCGAGTTACAGATAAAAACAAATTTTCAATTAGGTTAGGATTAAGTGAAAATAAATCTACATTTAGTTTTGGAGAAGAAGAGATAGTATCCATTCAAAGTTCTAAATACTTGAATACTAGTGATATTATAAGCATAACGGAGCATTGGTCTGTTGGTGCTTTTGCAAGGTTAGGGTCATCAGTATTTAGAAATAAAGATTTTTATTGGTCCTTTAAACCTGCAATAGAATATAACTTTTTTAAATACTCAGAATCCTCAAAAAAACAGCTAACCCTATCTTATAGAAATGGTATTGTGTATAATAATTACATTGAACGATCTGTTTTTGGTAAGGAATCTGAATATTTGTGGGAGCATGGATTAGCTCTAGGGGGAAGTGTAAATCAAAAATGGGGAAGTATTTCTGGACAAGCCTCTTATCAACAGTTCTTGCACGATACAAGTTTAAATTCATTATCGTTTTTCATAGGTACAAACGTAAGACTATTTAAAGGGTTTAGTATGAATTTAAATGGTAGTTATAGCATTACTAGAAATCAAATTGATTTACCTGCAGGTGATGTGTCTTTAGAAGAATTACTGCTTCAGCAACAACAACTAAAATCAGGGTACAATTACTTTGTTAGTATAGGGTTTAGTTACTCATTTGGATCAATTTATAATACTATTGTAAATCCAAGGTTTAACTTTTAATTAAACACATTCTAAATATCAAATAAAACAACCTATAAAACTTGTGTTAATTAAGTGTGCTTGTTACATTTGTCTACTATAAATTAACTTCAAAATAATGGGCGGATTTTTCAAATCTTCGATTGGAAGAAAAGTAGCCATGGCGCTTTCTGCATTCTTCCTCATGTTTTTCTTATTAATGCACGTCTCCATAAATTTATTATCTATTTTTAGTGAAGAAACATTTAATGCAGCCTCACATTTTATGGGTACTAATTGGCTTATACAGTTTGTTATGCAACCTGTATTAATTTTTGGTGTAGTATTCCATTTTATTATGGGGTTTGTATTAGAATTAAAAAACAGAAGCGCTGTTGGTATAAGTTATAATAAAAATAATGGTGGAGCCAATTCTACTTGGATGAGTAGAAACATGATTTATAGCGGCTTAGTTATTTTGGCTTTTTTTGTATTACATTTTATTGATTTTTGGATTCCAGAATTAAAATATAAATACGTAGAAGTATTACCAGAAGACCCTAATAGATATTTTGAAGAACTAACACACAAGTTTGAAAACCCCTTAAGAGTTGTTGCTTATGTTATAGCCTTTGTGCTTTTAGCGCTACACTTACTTCATGGATTTACAGCAGCATTTCAATCGATGGGAGCATCAACTATAAGAAAAAAATTATTGCAAAAAATAGGAAAAGCCTACGCTATTATTATCCCGTTAGGATTTATCTTTATTGCGCTTTATCATTATTTTAACAACCATTAATCTTAGTATAATATGGCTTTAGATTCAAAAGTACCAGAAGGTCCAATTAAAGATAAATGGACCACTTATAAAGATAAAATCAATTTAGTAAATCCTGCTAATAAACGTAATATTGATATTATTGTAGTTGGAACTGGGTTAGCAGGAGGTTCTGCTGCAGCTACTTTAGCTGAATTAGGTTATAATGTGAAAGCATTTTGCTATCAAGATTCACCTCGTCGTGCACATTCAATTGCAGCTCAAGGTGGTATTAATGCAGCAAAAAATTATCAAGGTGATGGAGATTCTAATTATCGCTTATTTTACGATACTGTAAAAGGAGGTGATTATCGTTCACGTGAAGCAAACGTTTATCGTTTAGCCGAAGTGTCTGGAAATATTATCGACCAATGTGTAGCTCAAGGCGTTCCTTTTGCACGCGAGTATGGAGGCTTATTAGACAATCGTTCTTTTGGAGGTGTTTTGGTGTCACGTACTTTTTATGCTAAAGGGCAAACTGGACAGCAATTATTACTTGGCGCATATTCGGCAATGAATCGTCAAATTGCTCGTGGTAAAATACAAATGTACAATCGCCACGAAATGCTGGATGTTGTAAAAATTGATGGGAAAGCAAGAGGAATCATTGCTAGAAATTTAATTACTGGCGAAATTGAGCGCCATTCGGCTCACGCTGTTGTAATAGCTTCTGGTGGCTACGGAAATGTCTATTTCTTATCAACTAATGCTATGGGAAGTAATGCAACTGCAGCATGGAAAATTCATAAAAAAGGAGCGTATTTTGCAAATCCTTGCTATACACAAATTCATCCAACTTGTATTCCAAGATCTGGAGATTATCAGTCTAAATTAACCTTAATGTCTGAATCCTTACGTAATGATGGACGTATTTGGGTACCAGCAAAAATTGAAGATGCAAAAGCTATACAACAAGGAAAACTGAAACCAACTGAAATTGCTGAAGAAGACAGAGATTACTATTTAGAACGTCGTTATCCTGCTTTCGGAAATCTCGTTCCTCGTGATGTTGCCTCAAGAGCTGCAAAAGAACGTTGTGATGCTGGTTTTGGAGTGAATGCGACTGGAGAAGCTGTGTATTTAGATTTTGCTTCAGCGTTTCAACGTTACGGAAAAGAACAAGCAAAAATTCACGGAATTAAAAATCCATCAAACGAAAAAATTATAGAATTAGGTCAAGCTATTATTGAAGAAAAATACGGAAACCTATTTCAGATGTATGAAAAAATCATTGCTGAAAATCCGTATGAAACTCCAATGATGATTTATCCTGCAACGCACTACACAATGGGAGGCGTTTGGGTTGATTATAACTTAATGACAACTGTTGATGGATTGTATTGTATTGGTGAAGCAAATTTCTCAGATCATGGTGCAAATAGACTTGGTGCATCTGCATTAATGCAAGGACTAGCTGATGGTTATTTTGTATTACCATATACTATTGGAGATTATTTATCAAACGATATTAGAACAGGATCAGTTTCTACTGACAGCATAGAATTTGAAGATGCTGAAAAAGAAGTTACAGATAGAATCAATTTCTTTATGAATAATGACGGAAGTAAATCTGTGGATTATTTTCATAAACGTTTAGGAAAAGTAATGTGGGATAAAGTAGGAATGGCTAGAAACAAAAAACACCTAAATGAAGCCATGGCAGAAATTAAAGCCATTCGTGAAGAATTCTGGAAAGACGTTAAAGTTCCTGGAAGTGCTAATGAAATGAATCTTGAATTGGAAAAAGCAGGTCGTGTTGCAGACTTTTTAGAATTAGGCGAATTGTTTGCTAAGGATGCTTTAAGTAGAAATGAATCTTGTGGTGGCCACTTCAGAGAAGAGTCTGTGGAACAAGAAGGACCTCAAAAAGGGGAAGCCTTAAGAAATGATATTGATTACAAATATGTTTCAGCTTGGGAATATAAAGGAGAACCAGCTGATGCTGTTTTACATAAAGAAGCATTAGAGTTTAATGATATTGAGTTGAAAACTCGTTCATATAAATAAGAAGATATAATGAATTTAACGTTAAAAATATGGCGTCAAAAAAGCGCAAATGACAAAGGTCAAATAGTTGATTATAAAGTAACTGATATTTCAGAGCATATGTCTTTTTTGGAAATGATGGATGTTTTGAATGAACAACTTGTAAACTCAGGAGACGAACCAGTAGCTTTCGATCATGATTGTCGCGAAGGTATTTGTGGCATGTGTTCCATGTTTATAAATGGTCAAGCTCATGGTCCAGATAGAGGTGTAACCACATGTCAATTACATATGCGAATGTTTAAAGATGGCGATACCATTACTATTGAACCCTTTAGAGCAAAAGCATTTCCTGTTATAAAAGATTTAGTTGTAGATAGAATGTCTTTTGAACGCATCCAGCAAGCAGGAGGATATATTTCGGTAAATACATCAGGAAACACACAAGATGCAAATGCAATTCCTATTTCTAAACATGCTGCTGATGATGCAATGGATGCTGCAACTTGTATTGGTTGTGGAGCTTGTGTAGCGACTTGTAAAAACTCAAGTGCAATGTTATTTGTTGGTGCTAAAGTATCACAATATGCACTATTGCCTCAAGGACAAGTAGAGGCTGCAGATCGTGTTCAAAACATGGTAGCTCAAATGGACTTAGAAGGTTTTGGAAATTGCACTAATACTGGAGCTTGCGAAATAGAATGTCCTAAAGGTATTTCTTTAGAAAACATTGCTCGCATGAATAGAGAACTTATGAAAGCGAGTTTTAAATGATGTGAGAATGTATAAACTTATCATAAAAAATTAATCCTAAGCAAAAGCTTAGGATTTTTTATTTAGCTTTGAATACATAATCTATGTAAATATCCCTCTAATGAAATCGAAAATAATAAGCCTTGGCATATTACTTTTTCTATATAGTATGTTCTGTATAGGGCAAACTACCTCTGAAAAACTATTAAACCAAAAAGCTTTATTTAATGAAGACGCCTTATTACAACATATTAAAGTATTGTCTTCTGACGCCTTTGAAGGCAGACGAACCGGAACTAAAGGTGGAATTAAAGCAAAACAATATATCATAAATCAATTTCAGAAACTAAATGTTAAGCCTCTTGGGACATCATTTGAACAAGATTTTTCTTTTACCTCAAGAGGTAAAACATACAATGCGGTTAATGTCCTGGGATTAGTTAAAGGTACTGAATTTCCAGATTCTTATATTGTAATTAGCGCACATTATGATCATGAAGGCATCCAAAAAGGAGAAATCTACAATGGTGCAGATGACGATGCATCAGGTATAAGTGCGTTGTTTAGTTTTGCGGAACATCTTAAAGATAATCTGCCTAAACATTCCGTTATTTTGGCAGCTTTTGATAGTGAAGAATTAGGATTAAAAGGGTCTCAACACTATGTAAAACATTCAATAATTCCTTTTAGATCTATTATGATGAATATAAATATGGACATGATTAGTCGCAGTGATGAGAATGAATTATTTGCAGTTGGCACACGATTTAATGAAACCTTGAAACGTTTAATATTGAATTCCAAAACCCCTAAAAAACTAAGCCTTTTAACTGGTCATGATGGAGGGGATGGTAAAGAAAATTGGACCTACTCTTCAGATCATAGTTCCTTTCATAAAAGAGGAATTCCTTTTTTGTATTTTGGTGTCTCAGATCATAAAGATTATCATAGACCTACAGATGATTTTGAAAATATTCATCCAGAATTTTTTAAAGAAGCTGTAAATGTTATTATATCAGTTTTTAATAAAGTAGATGCTATACAATTAAAAAAAGAATAGCCCATTTAAACAATTCACAGTAAGTTTTCGTTGAGATTTTTTATATTTATAAAAAGATTTTATGAATATTTCATCCAAACTCCCAAATGTAAGGACGACCATATTTACTGTAATGGGAGCGTTAGCACATAAACATGGTGCGATTAATTTATCACAAGGATTTCCTAATTTTAAGAGTGACCAAAAACTAATTGATTTGGTTAGTAAAGCGATGAATTCTGGGCATAATCAATATGCACCAATGCCAGGAATTTTCTCATTAAGAGAAGCTATATCTAAAAAGTTCGAATTGCTATACAATTCAAGCTATCATCCTGAAACTGAAATCACTGTAACAGCTGGTGCAACTCAAGCTATTTATACTATTATTTCAGCATTTATTAGAGAGAACGATGAGGTTATTATTTTTCGCCCTGCTTACGATTGTTACGAACCAGCTATTGAAATTAATGGAGGGGAAACGATTTCTATACAATTAGAAGCACCAAATTATAGTGTGAATTGGGAAGAAGTAAAACAAAAAATATCATCTAAAACAAAGATGATTATTATCAACACTCCTCAAAACCCAAGCGGCTCCTTGTTCACTAAAAATGATATGCTCCAATTGCAAGCATTAACAAAAGGAACAGATATTATTGTATTAAGTGATGAAGTATATGAGCATATTATTTTTGATGGTGAAAAACACCAAAGCGTTTGTTTATTTTCAGATTTAAAATCCCGAAGTTTTATAACAGCTTCTTTTGGAAAGACCTTTCATAATACAGGATGGAAAATGGGTTATTGCTGTGCACCAAAAGAGCTGATGGACGAGTTTAAAAAAGCGCATCAGTTTAATGTGTTTTGTGTCAATCATCCTATACAAAAAGCATTAGCCAACTATTTACAAGAGCCAAATCATTATTTAGAATTATCGGAATTTTATCAAGAGAAAAGAGATTTGTTTTTGAGTTTAATAAAGGGTTCAAGATTTAAATTTTTAGCATCAAAAGGCACTTATTTTCAGGTTTTAGATTATTCAGGAATTACTACTGAATATGATATGGATTTCGCTAAACGCTTAACTATTGAAAACGGTTTAGCTTCCATTCCATTATCTGTATTTAACGAAGACCGTTTAGATAATAAAGGCCTTCGTTTTTGTTTCGCTAAAACCGAAGAAACATTAAAAAAAGCAGCACACATATTAAATAGAATTTAGTTACTTTTATAATATGCAAGACCTCTTAAAAATAGCTATTCTTCAATCGGATTTAGTTTGGGAAGACCCAAAGCAAAATCGCCTCAATTTTGCAAATAAAATTAAAAAAATAGGGCAATCTGTTGATATCATTTTATTACCTGAAATGTTTACTTCTGGTTTTACAATGTCTCCTAGTAATATTGCAGAAACTATGAAAGGAGAAACTATAAAATGGATGCTTGAAATAGCTTTAAGATCTAATGCTGCAATTGGCGGAAGCCTTGTTATTGAAGAAGAAGATGCCTTTTTTAATCGGTTTATATTTGCCAAACCAGATGGCACAATCGAGATCTATGACAAACGACACACTTTTACACTTTCTGGAGAAAATGAGGTCTATGCTTCCGGCAAAGACATAGTAATTATAGACTATAAAGGCTGGAAAGTTTGCCCTTTAATTTGTTACGATTTACGTTTTCCTGTTTGGGCTAGAAATACCCAAGCTTATGATGTTTTACTATATGTCGCTAATTGGCCAAAACCAAGAATTACTGCTTGGGATGCTTTATTAAAAGCTAGAGCTATTGAAAATATGAGCTACTGCATTGGTGTAAATCGTGTTGGATTGGATGCAAATAATCATGAATATTCTGGTCATTCTGCTGCTTATGATGTTTTAGGAGAACAACTATTTGCTATTGAAGACGGAAAAGAACAAGTAGAAATAGTGACTTTAAGTAAAGCCCATTTAACTTCAATACGAGAAAAACTAAAGTTCTTAAATGATAGCGATAATTTTACTTTAAAATAAACTCGTACACTTGCTCAGAATAAGCCCTAATATCTAACAATTCAGGAAAATAGCTCACGCGTTCTGGTTGTTGCTTTTTTAGGTAATTTCCAGCATCATATTTTTTATTCCCATTGATATCAAAAATCACTCTTAAATAATATTTCCCAGGAGTAATACTTAAAAAATCTATAGGTGAATTACTATTATGAAATTTTTCGTCTTCAACATTATCTTGTTGACTAACCAGTTGTACAATTACTGGATATTTCGCGTTACGCAAGGTTACTCTTATATCTCCATAATCTGAAAGTGCTTTGGTTCTAACAGTATAATTAAGTGTGTCGTTTTTGTTTCCAAAAAAATCAGTAAATGTTTCTGGAAGCATTTGTATTTTATAGCTATTCTCTTCTGTTTTATCAAAATTAAACTTGTATCTATTTTTAAAAGTATCTAATGCTGTTGTAAAGCCAACAGAAATAGAATCCTTATCGAGAATTGTCACTTTACTTTCATCAATATTTTGAAGATTCATTTCATTGGATTCCTCAACAATTATGGAATTTTAAATTAAAGAAAAATGGCGTATGGACAGTATGTTTACATCCAAATGGGATGACTACTGATGACCTAGAATCATTTAGAAATACCTTAACTAAGTTTTCAACAAATTCTTCTGGAGTTTCCTCTAAACCTAA
>CAZQBE010000019.1:0-16113 GCA_964591595.1 uncultured Flavobacteriaceae bacterium | reverse complement strand
CAGTTGTCATTAAAAATAGGTTTAGGAGCTGTCCATTTATGGTTTACTTGTCTTACATAATAAATATCACGAATCTCATCTTGTGATCTATTTCTGTAAATTACAATAGGACCGTTACTAGTCATGGCAGCATCTGTTTGGCAGCAATCACAAACACGAGAGTCTAATAAATATTTTTCCAAAAGCTCTCCGCTCTTACTAATAATAGCACTTCTTAGTGTCATTTCTCTAACAATGGTTGAATCTTTTTCGGCATATGCTGATTGTCTTCCGTCTAACCATACAGATAGGAATGAATCATCATTCATTTCTAATTTACTAACAAAACCATGTTCAGATTGTGTATTGTCTGTATGCGGAATGAAATCTGTGTTCCATGTGTTTCCTTTATCATTAGAAACCGTTACTTTTACATTATACGTATAGGAACCATCAGCACTTTTTTCTAAATAATGCGCTGCTAAATTTTCGTTTCCAAAAGATGTTATCGATGGGAAGTCTGCCCAATTTACAAACCAGTCATTACCAGAAGCAATAGGCTTTGGGGCTGACCATGTATTATTTTTGTTTAGTGTAGAAAACAGGAGTTTGCTATTTTTTTCTTGATCAGTTTCAACCCAACTTAAATAAATGGTACCATCGTTTGCTTTGTGCAAGCTAGATTCTGAACCGTTAGCACCAGTAGGTGCTGTAAGATAGGTTATTGTTTCTACGGGTTGCGATTTACAAGATTGTAAACTAACAATTGTAAAACTTAAAAATAATATTTGTATTAAACGTTTTGTCATAATATTAATATTTAGCAGCTTTTCCTTTAGCTGAAGTATTTTTAATAAATGTTCTTAAATCGTCGTTGGCCTTGATTAAATCTTCATTGCGTAAATACATCATGTGACCACTTCTGTAGCCTTTAAAATAGAAACGATCTTTCATTTTACCGCTCGGATCTATTTGCCATTGTGTGTATTTTGCATTAAAGTACGTGGTTGCACCATCATAATATCCCGATTGATTCAGCACTTTTAAATATGGGTTTTCGGCCATAGCTTGACGTAAATTATCTCTAACATTATCGTTTTCATTATCCCAAGGATGCACAGGGCCAAACATATTATACTTTACATCAGTTACAAACTTTAGTTCTTTTTTAATGTAATGGTTAATTGCTGGTGTGAATGAATGTAACCAAGACGTAAGTTCTGCACTATAATCAGGACTTGTTCCAGCTTCCATTTTATCAATTCCTAAATACCGTGAATCTAATCTCCCAATGGTTTGCCCAGTTTTATCACGTAATAATTCTTTCCAGAAAAACCGGTTAGGAACTACTAAATTGTGTTGTAAAATAGATTTTTCACTCAAGCCTGAATAGTACGCCATTTTTTCAGCAACACTTTGTCGTTCTGTTTCCGAAATAAAACCCCCTTTTGCTAGCGCAGGTATTAAAGTATTGATGGCATAATCTTCCGCCTCTGGTAAAATCTCTAGTAAATCTTTACTTTGTAAAGCATTCGGTAACATTTTATGATACCAAGCAGCAGCGGTAAAATATGGTAAGTTTAATGCAGAAGATACAGGACCTCCAACACGAATAACTTTGTAATCGGCAGGAGAAACCATAATTACACCATTTAAATACATCCATTGGCTATTTTGCAGTTCTAATGACAATCCCATAACACGAGTGCCTCCATAGCTTTCACCAATAATATATTTAGGAGATTCCCAACGACTATTTCTTGACACAAAGGTGTTAACCCATTCCGCTAAATATTTAATATCTGCGTTAATACCAAAGAATTGTTTTTTATCTGGCATTTCACCTTTTTTATTAGGAATCATTCTCGAATAACCTGTGTTTACAGGATTTACAAACACAATATCAGCCACATCAATTATTGAATTCGGATTATTTTGAAAGCCATAAGGTTGCACAGGATAACCTTCGTCATCAATATTAAGAATACGAGGACCTGTATAAGCAACATGCATCCATACTGAAGCAGATCCTGGACCTCCATTAAACGAAATAATTAAAGGCCTGTTAGCCCTGTCTTTAACATTATTACGCTTGTAATAGGTGTAAAACAAAGTTGCTGTTGGTTCTCCGTTTTTATCCCAAACAGGTTGTGTTCCTGTGATTGCTGTATAAGAAAAACTTTGACCTTTTACAGTTGTATTGTGTGTTGTTACAACCATAGTGTCTATTGGTATGGTTCTACTTTGACCATAAGACATTAAAACTCCTATAAAGTATAGAAGTATAAATAATTTTTTCATTGTAATATTTTTAGTTGGTTTTGAATGTTACGAAAATACTATTTTGTGTGTAATGGAAGTATAAATTAACATTTATTAACAACAATTTAAAACCCTTCAAACACACCTAAGCCAAATAATGAAAAATCATACTTTACAGGATCTCGAACATCTAATTTCCTTAAACTATTGTCTAGCTCTGAAAGCGCTTTGGCATCGTTTTGTTTACGCATAAGTAAACCTAGTTTTCTTGCCACATTACCTGAGTGTATATCTAGTGGACAAGAGAGTTGAGCAGGTGAGAGGCTTTGCCAAATACCAAAGTCAACACCAACATTATCCTTACGCACCATCCAACGTAAAAACATATTAATACGTTTTGCCGTCGAATTTTTTAAAGGATCACTTATATGTTTTTGAGTTCTTGGTAAATGTTCAATCTCAAAAAATATTTTCTTTAGATTATGAATTGAATGTTGTAACGATTCTTTTTCTGCATGTTTTAAGAACACAGCTTCTAAGCCATCATGATTATTATAAATATGTCTTAGACTTTTTATAAATTGTATAAAATCATGACCGTTAAATGTGCGATGTACAAAAGGAAGTAGGTGTTCTAAATCAGATTCCCGATGCTGCATTACAAAATCGTAAGGCGCATTATCAAGTAACTGCATCATATGTTTGGCATTTTTAATAATGCTTTTTCGGTTTCCCCAGGCAATGGTTGCTGTTAAAAATGCTGCAATTTCAATATCTTCCTTTTTACTGAATTGATGTGGTATTTGTATGGGGTCACTTTCAATAAATTTTGAGTTGTTGTATTGTATGACTTTGGCATCGAGAAAGTCTTTGAGATCTTGAGAGTTTAACATTAAAATTTTATACGATCCCGATAGCTTTCGGGACACGAATGTTTAATTACTGTTGTAATGTTTAAATATATAACTATTCTTGATATATTTTAGATAAGTAACCTATTGACTTATGACTGTATTAAATAAAAAAACCTACCTTCACTTATTGTTTGATATAGATAATTAAAAAAATCCATATCAATACATTGTATGCAATTATGGCAATATGATTTTTAATTGTCAGTAATTAACACAAACAAATAGAAGATGAATAAAATATTTAAGAACCTAATGAGGACAACCCTTCTAATTGACTTCATGATCACATTTGGTTTTGGATTAGCTGCTTGGTTCTCTCCAAAAGGAATTTTTGGAACAATTATTTCGATTCCACCACAGAGCGAGACTTTGATTTTATCGCTTTTGTCTAGTCTTTCAATTTTTTACATATTAATTGGACTTGTTTGTTTGATAGGATTTAAAGCGAGTTATCCAATTAATATTTGGATTGGCGTAGTAATGATTCTGCGACATGGTTGGATTGGTGTTATAGGAATCTTGGGTTTAGGTAAAGAGAAAGAATGGTTAATAGGAAATCCTATGCCTGATATTGTTATTCATTCAATTTTTGTATTTGCCTATATTATCAGCATATATTATTTAATTAGGCAATCAAAATCTATTTCAATTAAGGAAGTAAAAAGCTAATTAAACTGCATACAACAATATATATAAGCCATTAAAACGGATCATACGAGACCGATAAGCACAACTCCAAAAATTAAGAGAAAAAAGATTAATTATTTACAATCTTCCCATCAACCATCAGCAATTTTCTATCTGCCATATTAGCCAGTTCTTCGTTATGAGTAACGATAACAAAGGTTTGTCCAAATTCATCACGTAGTTTAAAAAAGAGATTGTGTAAATTTTCGGCAGATTCGCTATCGAGATTTCCAGAAGGTTCGTCGGCTAAAATAAGTTTCGGGTTATTTATTAAAGCTCTAGCCACAGCAACACGCTGTTGTTCACCACCAGAAAGTTCGTTGGGTTTATGATTATAGCGATGTGATAATCCTAAAAAATCTAATAATTCTTTGGCTTTAGTTTCGGCATCAATTTTATTAATCCCTTTTATAAACGCAGGAATACAGACGTTTTCTAAAGCAGTAAACTCTGGTAATAATTGATGAAATTGAAAAATAAAACCAATATGTTCATTCCTGAACTTTGCTAAAGTCTTATCATTTAAATCGATAATAGAAGTCCCGTTAATCTGAAGCCCAGGATGTTCATTTTCAACAGCTTTATCTAGAGTGCCTAAAATGTGTAGTAATGTTGTTTTTCCTGCACCCGAAGCGCCAACTATAGAAACAATTTCGCCTTGTTTTATATGTAAATCTACACCCTTTAATACGTGTAGATCATCAAAGTATTTATGAATGTGTTTTGCTTGAATCATTGTGACTAGTAATAACGCTTGGGAAATTACTACTTTATGGTTTTATGAGCAATGTTTAGCTGGATTTCTTCTGAAAAATATTTTTCACATTATTATAATCTATATAATACACAAAGCGTAACGAAAAGACATGCTCAATAGGTTGATTAAATAATGTCTTTAAACTTTCACCATAAGAATCGGTTGAATCACTATTTCTATTAAAAATTTGGTTTCTGTATAATGCAGTTATCAAACTTCCAGGAGCAAATTCCCAAACATATTTAAAATCTAGATTCCAAGTATTGAAATTAATATTTGGGTCAAAACCAATATTACCCAAATTATAACCTGCATTAGGATTATAGCGTCCGTTTTCTTCTAGTAAAAATAGGTTATCCTCGTATGTAACGGTAGTCCAAAAATTTCGTACCGTAAGTGTTAACCCATTATATGAGTTAAAATTATAACTAGCCGATAGGCTGTTTACTATGGTCTTTTGGTCACGTTGACCAAAAATAATATCATCGTTTATCTTGGTAACATAACCTCTGCCACCTTTATTGTCTGAAAAGCTAAATGAGTAATTCATTAAATAATTTTCATTAAATTTTATTCTAGGAGATAACCCCAAATTATAACTAAATAAGTCGCGCCCTTTTTCAAACAATGTGCCAGCACTAAGATTTGCACTTATAGCATATTTCTTATTAAAATCGGACGAAATAAAAGTACGAGCATTAACAAAATTTTCAAATACAACAAAACGTCCTTCAGTTCTCGGCTCAAAATAATCGAACTGTTTTCCTAGTAAGCCAAAAATATTACCACCAAAAGCTAACAGTTTTTTTGTTTGCGCAAAGACATTTAAGCTAACATCATTACCAGTATAGGTATTGGGCTTGAATAATCTGTTATAACTAGCTCTGAGTCTAATGCTTAGATTATTTAATTTTTCGGTAGGCTTAAATATTCTATATGACGCATTGGCGAAAATGGTATTAAAATTGTTTCTAAGTTGAAGTCCTAAATCGTTAATGTCATATTTTTTATCTGCTAATCTGTGGCCAATTCTATATTGGTAATTTCCACTTACTTTCCCAACTGAAAAGTTAGAGCTAAAGCCGCTAATATTTCCATCTTGCAAAAAAACATTGCTCATTTTAGCTTGCCCATTGATATTGTATTTATTGGCTTTGTTAGTAATATTAAACAAAGCGGCGGTTACATTGGCATCTCTAAAACTACCATCTCTTATAACATTAGTATTCACAAAGCTTACGGAGGAATTTTGATTAAACTGCTGGTCAATTACAAGAATATTATAATTTGCTATAGGTTCAACAACTTCTTTACGCGTTTGTTCAGTGACCGAGTTTTTTATAGTGGCTTCAGTTTTTGCAGTAATGGCATTAAAAAAACCAATGCCCAAACCATCTTTAGTACGTCCAGAAATTTTTAAGGCGTTTAATGTTTTTACTTCTCTAGGAAAGTCGGTCACTATTTCGTCATCTTCTAATGTTACCGACCCCGTAGGAGCGCTACCTACACGTCTGGAGAAAAACAAATTTCCTTTATTAAATAAATCAACCCCTTCTTTAAAAAACTGACGTTGCTCAGAAAATGTTTGTTCAAAAGGCCCTAAATTAAGGGTGAGATTATCAAATCCTGCTTGACTAAAATCGGGTATTAATGTCGCATCCAAAGTAAAGTTTTCAGATAAGCCATATTTAATATCTAAACCCAATTTATATTCATCAGTGGTTTCTCCATCAAAAGATGTAATAACACTGGAAGCAAAAGGGTAAAGGCTTAGCCTAACAGGAGGTTTAATATTTTTTAAGCCTTTTAATTCTCCATGATATATGCCAACATTACCCTTTGTTCTATCAATAGGATTCCAGGAATAACGCGATCTATTGGTTCTAAATTCACGTTGAAATTGTAATCCCCAAGTGGCATCTTCTTGATTAGTAAAACGCAATGCAGAATATGGAATTTTCATTTCAACAATCCATCCATCGTCAACTATTTTCAAAGCACTATCCCAAACGGCATTCCAACCAAAATCCCGACCATTTTCGGGAGATGATACGGCGTCTACCTGTGTACCAGAACTAAGTACAATGAATTCAATATCATTTTGAGCATCATTATTAGAATTAATAATAACAGTAAAAAAATCGGATTGTCCAAAATTGTCTCGATTTGTAAACTGGCGTTGAATATCTTCGGGTTTATCGTGTAAATAAGCAGCAATATAGATGGCATTATCATCATAAGTCATTTTTACAATGGTTTTTTGATGAGCCTTTTCTTGGACTCCCATTGTAGGCCTAAATTGAGTAAAGTCTTTCGCATCTTCAGCATTAATCCAAGCTTCATCATCCAATATACCATCAATCTTTGGGGCTATAGCTGTTTTTACAATGTTTAGCGTCTTTTTTTCTTGAGAAAGAATAGTAAAAGAAATAAAAAGAGTAAGCAAAAGAAAGATTTGGGAAATACGCATATTGTGTTCTTTGTTGGCGATTAGCAATTTTTCACAAAACTACAGTTATGACACACCCAATTTTCACAACTAAACGTTAAAAATAGCTGTAATAGTGTTAATGTAGTAGAGTGATTTTCGAATAGGGTTAAAAATAAAAAAAGGTTGCAGTGTATTTAAATTGCAAACCTTTTTTGAATTATCTTTTACTAATTACTAGGGAATTAGCTTCTTTTTTTTGAAATACTTTTTTAATATTATTATAATCAATATAATGTACCAATCTTAGAGAGAAGATATGTTCGATAGGTTGATCTAGTAAAGAGGTTAAACTATCAATAAAACTATCATTAGATGCTGTGTTGTAGTTAAACAACGAATTTCTATATAGTGCAGTTAACTGACTTCCTGGAGCAAATTGCCATGAATAACGAAAATCTAGATTCCAAGTATTAAAATTGACATTGGGATTAAATCCAATATTATCTAAATTGTATCCAGTACTGACCGTTGTTGAGCCATCTAATTCTAGAGTAAATAAGTCTTGATTATATGTAACTGTTGACCAGTAATTTCTGAAGGTTAAAGACAACGCATGAAAAGAGTTAAAGTTGTAATTTCCAGAGATACTATTTTCTATAGTTTTTTGTTTTCTCTGTCCAAAGATTATGTCATCATCTATGTTTGTTACAAAACCACGACCTCCCGTTCCTCTATTATAATTAAAAGAATAGCTTAAACTGAATTTATCACTAAATCTAATTCTTGGATCCAATCCGAACCAATACACAAATACATTACGATTCTTGTCAAATAAAGTGGCCATACCGTTATATCCACTTATAGAAAATGTCTTAGCACGATTGGTACCAATCCAAGCATTTGCATTAAAATTGTTATTAAAAGTAAAAAAGCGCCCATCTGTTCTTGGTTCAAAATAATCATATTGCTTCCCTATATTCCAATTCATATTACCACCAAAACTCATTAATTTTTTTGTTTGACCATTTAAGTTGAACCCAATTTGTTTACCTGTGTAAGTCCCTGGTTTGTATAGTCTATTATAATTTGCTCTAAAATTTATTCTAAATCTATTTAACTTTTCTGTTGGTTCGAATATTTGATAAGAAGCGTTTAAGGAAATGTTATTATAATTATTTCTAAATAAAATTCCCATATCATTGATATCATATTTTTTATCAGCTAAACTATGGCTAATACCATAACGGTATTTACCGCTTACTTTTGCTAATCTAATTCTTGAACTAAACCCTATTTGATTATTATCTTCAAGGTTTATATTACTCATCTTAGCTTCACCACTAACGTTGTATTTGTTGGCCTTATTAGAAATATCGAAAAGTAAGCCAGTAACGTTGGCATCTCTAAAATTGCCACTTCTGGTTACATTTGTATTTATAAGACTTACCGATGAATTACCGTTAAACTGTTGGTCAATTACCAAAACATTATAATTAGTCAAAGGTTCTACCACTTCGCTTCGATTTGTTAAAATAGTTTCTATTTCGCCAATATTTGGATTAAATATTTCCTCAGTTTTCGTAATTGTTGCTTCAGTTTTTTCTGTTATTGCATTAAAAACACCTATGCCAAGTCCATTTTTAGTACGTCCAGAAACCTTAACAGCGTTCAGTAGTTTTACAGAGTTCGGATAATTTGTAATCTCTTCATTGGCTTCTAAATCAGGATTTCCAGTAGGTGAGTTTCCTATACGTCTTGAATAAAATAGATTTCCTTTATTAAATAAGTCAATACCTTCTTTAAAAAATTGACGTTGTTCAGAAAATTCTTGTTCAAAAGGGCCTAAATTCAATTCTACATTATCAAAACCTGCCTGACTAAAATCAGGAATTAGGGTAGCGTCTAGTGTAAAATTTTCTGTGATACCATATTTTATATCCATACCAATACTTAAATCTTCGTTAGTTATTCCATCAAAAGAACGAACTACCGACGATGTAAACGGATTAAGGCTTAATCTAGCAGGAGGCTCAATGTTTTTGATACCTCTTAATTCGCCATGATATTGTCCAATTCTACCCTTGGTTTTATCAATAGGGTTCCATGTAAGTTGTCGGTTGTCATTCATGTGTCTTCTGTGAAACTGAATCCCCCAAGTTTGTACTTCTTGATTAGAAAAACGCAAAGCAGAGTAAGGGATTTTTATTTCCGCAATCCATCCATCGTCAACAATTTTAACTGAACTGTCCCAAACAGCATTCCATCCCCAATCTTCGTTTCCATTTGATGTTACTACTGCATCACCTTGTGTACCTGTGCTAAAAATTAAAAACTCTGTATCATTCTGGGCATCGTTATTGGGATTTATAGAAATTAGAAAAAAATCGGATTGTCCAAAATTATCCCGACTTGTTAATTGTGTCATAATGTTATCTGGATTGTCATGAAGGTAAGCTGCAAAGTATACTGCATTATCGTCATAGGTAACTTTTACAGTAGTTTTCTGATGGTCTTCTTCAGGAGTCCCCATTGCTGGTCTAAACTCAACAAAACCATTAGCTTCATCTGCCTCTTGCCAAGCTTGGTCGTCTAAATTAGCATCAATCTTTGGGGCAACATCAGCTCTTTTAAGGTCTAAGAATTTTTTGTTTTGTGCAACAGTATTTGAAATATAGCATAGCAGAAGAGATAGAAAAAGAATTTTTCTCATTTTTTGATTTGTTTTTTGATTGATTGAATTAAATTACCTTTTATAAGGACTGCAATAATTATTGATTGTTACATTATTGCAATATTACATCTAACAAATGCTGTAAATTCATAAGCAAACGTTAAAAATTAATCCAGATTGTTAATACTTTGGTAAGGAAATGCAGATATTCATGACAAAACTTTTTTGTTTAACTTTATAAGCACAATGACTGATAAAATTAAAACCGCAATATTTGCCAATGGATGCTTTTGGTGTACGGAAGCTGTATTTGATAGGGTAGAGGGTGTAGAGCAAGTTGCATCAGGTTATACAGGAGGATTTATTAAAAACCCAGCTTATCGCGAAGTTTGTAATGGTACAACAGGACATGCTGAAGCCGCTAAAATTATTTTTGATGAAAGTAAAGTGAGCTTTAAAAGTTTACTTGAAATATTTTTTGCAACACACGACCCAACAACACTAAACAGACAAGGTAATGACGTTGGTACACAATACCGTTCTGCAATATTTTATATAGATGAAAATCAAAAAGTAGAAGCTGAAGCATTTGTGTCGTTATTAGAAAAGGAAAAAGTTTTTGATGCTCCTATTGTTACAGAAATTAATAAATTTGAAGTGTTTTATGATGCAGAAAAGGATCATCAAGATTATTATAATAGCAATACACAGCAGGGTTATTGTCAATTTATAATTAATCCGAAGCTAAAAAAGTTAGAACAACATTACAAAGACAGATTAAAGTAAAATAAATTATGCCATATAAAAGTTTTGAAGAGTATTGTATTAATGTTACAGACGATGTTAAAGAACGATATCAAGAAATAATAAATGATTTAGGTGAAGACTCTTCTCGCGAAGGGCTTGCCAAAACACCTGAACGTGCCGCCAAAGCGATGCAATTTTTAACTCAAGGGTATCACCAAGATGCTAACGAGATATTAAGAAGCGCCATGTTTAAAGAGTCGTATAATGAAATGGTAATTGTAAAAGATATTGAATTGTATTCGCTTTGCGAGCATCATATTTTGCCCTTTTTTGGAAAAGCTCATATTGCCTATATACCCAACGGACAAATTGTAGGATTGAGTAAAATACCTAGAATTGTTGATGTATTTGCGAGACGCTTGCAAGTACAAGAACGTTTAACTGAACAAATTTTAGATTGTATAAACGACACGCTAAACCCACAAGGTGTTGCTGTTGTTATTGAAGCCTCACATATGTGTATGATGATGCGTGGTGTGCAAAAGCAAAATTCTGTAACTACAACTTCGGGTTTTAGAGGCTCTTTTAAGAATATAGAAACGCGTAGTGAATTTTTAAGATTGATTAGCGAGAAGTTGTCTTAAAAATTTTGATATAATTCTTTTTAACAGAAAGTGTTATTATTTACCATGAGCTTTAATGAAATAGGCAAATACAAAAAATTACTATTAGGTCTTGTATTTGATGCCATTGGATACGCATCATTTATAATTCCAGGAATTGGTGAATTTTCAGATATAATTTGGGCGCCAGTTTCTGCTTGGGTAATACTAAAAATGTATAAAGGCAATACGGGAAAGATTGCGGGAATTGTTGCTTTTATTGAAGAGATTTTACCAGGTTTAGATATAATCCCAACATTTACGTTAACATGGTTATACACGTATCTCTTTAAAAGTAAAAATTAGTTAATAAATAAGTAGGCTAAGTTGTTTAGAGTGTATAACTTATATTAATATTAAAGTTCCTTCCTATATTAAATATACCATCTGTTTTAAGACGTGATAAATGATTAATATATTTTTTGTTTGTTAAATTACTTCCAGATACAGAAATTGACAATTTATGCTTTAAAAACTTCACTTTTCCTCCAAAGCCTACACTTAATAAATTATAGCCATTGGTTTTAGTTTCAAAAGAACTAATCTTATTTTGGTTAAAGACAGTTTTTAATTTAATAAAAGCATAGCCTTTTGTAATTGTAGTATTATCAAACTCTACTCTAAAAATATTACTAACCGAATTTGCAGGAATTAATGGCAGATAGTCGCCATTGTCTTGTTTGCCTGTCACTGTTTCAAAACTACTTTCAATATGCAACCAATCTAAAGGATGCGGATGAAAATGAAAACCTAATTCACCACCATATAATTTGGCGTCGTCTTGCAGATAAGTAAATACATCATTACCTTCCATTATATCACCGTTAGGTGATAAAAATATATAATCTTTCACTTTGTTATAAAAGGCATTGGCAAAAACTTCGAGATGTTCATTTTTAAATTCTAAAGCTAGATCGGTTTGAAAATTTTGTTCGTTTGTGAGGTCTATATTTCCAATTTCAAAACGATTTGTGCCTTCGTGAACACCATTAGACGTGAGTTCTGCTAAATTTGGTGCTCTAAATCCTGAAGCTAAGTTTAATCTTGCTGTTAGTTTTTCTAAAAGACTTGTTTTTATGCCTATAGCACTATTAAAACTATTATAGTTTTTGTTTGCGTCATTTTTTATGTTGATTGCTCGCGTGTCATATCTTACTCCAAGTTGTAAATCGGCGTTTTCAAAATGAATATGAGAAACTGCTAAAACCCCAAAATCGTTGGTGGTTGCATCTGGAATAAGTTGCTCTGGACCTAGATTAGTGTTAATCTGGTTCATGCCTTGTATACCAACAATAGTTTCAAATTTTCCAAGTTGTGGAGTATTATATTTAACATCATAATTGAAGGTCTTAAGCTTTAAACGCAGTGCAGGAGATGAAAATTCTTCAAATTCCTTTCTATCATTATACAGATAACCAGCAGTAATATTTATGCTTGAGTTATTGAAAAATACAGTAGATTTCGAACTAAACACATGATTGGTGACTTCTTGAAAAGGAAGCAATGGTGATTTATTTGTAGATTGAACACCAATTGTCTCTGGGATTCCAGTTTTTAAGTTGTTGATATTGTATCTAAACTCAGTTTTAAATGCAGCATTTTGATACCCAATACCCGCTTTAAAATCTTGTTCTCTAAAGCGTGTGTTTGTTACTCTATAATCTTTTGTTTTATAATCTGAATGCTCAGCTAGACTACCTCTAAAAATTAGCTTAAAATTATTTGGAGACGTTTTAAAACCAGTATTTGTAGAATAGCCTTGAGTATTTGAGAAATAGTTAAAATTCACATCACCACTTGCTGTATTTTGAGATGCAAATTTTTCAGGATTTAAATACAATACACCACCCAAAGCATCGCTACCGTAGAGTAGAGAAGCAGGGCCTTTAATAACTTCTACACTTTCAATGCCGGCATCACTCACACCCAAACCATGTTCACTACCAAACTGCTGATTTTCTAAACGTACACCTTGCGTATAAACCAAAACTCTATTACTACTTAATCCTCTAATTACAGGTTTGCCAATGCTAACACCTGTAGTGACACTTTCTACGCCGGCTATATTAGTAATGCCTTCAGACAGAGTTACGGCACCTTTTGCTTTTAGGTCTGACACTTTTTCTCGCTCCACTTTCATCACATTCTCACTTTGAAGCTTATGGAAAGGGGTAGAGATGATAACTTCCTCCATTTCAATAGCTGATGCGGTAAGTGCAATGTTTAAAGCTTGTTGCAAAGGAATACTAATTGTTTTAGAAAAGGTTTCGTATCCAATTATTGAAATTATTATTTTGTAGTTACCTGATGGTAAGTTCGGGATTATGAATTCCCCTTTATCATCAGTTATTGCTCCTTTTTCTAATAAAGGGAGGTAGATATTTGCAAAAGTAATAGGCGTGTTAGAATTATTGTCAGTAACAATACCTTCTATTGTATGTTGTGAATATGCTGTTGTTATTGCTAATAAAAGCAAGCCATTTAAAATAGTTTTCATTTTTTTTGAGTAATGATTTAGTACTTAATTTTGAAGAATTTTTTATTTTCGTTTTAGTATTAAATCATTTGCGGAGGACCACGAACTAAAAATGGTAACGGTAGATATTTACTTTGGCAGGAATAATGCAATGAAGTAACTTGATAATGTTCCTGCTTGTTTACAAATTGAAAACTATTTGTATCAAAAAACCATTGTGTATTTAATTTAAGCTTACAGAATTCACAGTCCAGATTAAACTTATGAAAGTGTGTTTTTTGAGGGTTTTTACAAATCTCATAAGCACTATGTACTTCAAAAACATGAGAAAACTTTACAAAAGTTGGAGTAAGCAAAACTAAGGCTAAAACTACAACGCTTAATTTATAAATAGTATGTTCTTTTATTGGGTTCACTATTTACTTATAAATTGTTTGAGACCAAGTCTATAAAGCATTTTTTTTGCAAAATTCCAGAAGAAAATAAATTCACAGAAAACCCAACCGAAAGCAACTAATAAAACTTTATATACAGGTAGGACCAACAAAAACTTTAAAAAATAAAATAATGCCATTCCTAAAATGAAGGTGTTAAAGTTTTCTTTTACCAAACCAATAGTATCAAAAATAGGTTTAGTCGCTAAAACAGAAATTGATCCTGTAACTGCAAACACCATAAAAATGCGTATGACTTTCCATTTTTGATCTACTTTCCAGCGCTTTGCTAAAAAAATGAATAAGGTCAATGTAAGTTTTAATAAAACCAAACAAAAAATTATTGAAATAGCTAATGTTAAGAAAACCTTAGAAAAAGGAAAAAGAGACGCTAATTTATATGCGGTATAAGCCAAACTTATTACAGTAATAAAGGGGAAGAAAAGCTGCCAATTTTTTGAAATTTCCCAGTATTTATTAAATTTTTGCATGAAGGATTTTAAAACAACAAAAATAAAAAAAGAAATTTAAATTCTAGGCACAAAACCTGTTAATTGTTGTTTGTAATGTAATTGAAAATAGATAAAGTAATAATATAATTTATAGTTTACTTCGTAACCATAATCTATTGATGGGTTGTAATCTATTTGTAGTTCATAAAGATTGGGATTATGACGTTGCGGATCTAGAACCCTATTATTCCATTCTACGACATATAACCAATTTCTTCCTTCTAGAAAGGATTGCGAATAATAACCTTCTGGTTTTGCAACACTTTGTAACCAGAAATTAAAACCAGGTTCTATGATAACGATTTCATATTCTAATTTATCATTAGCAATGCGTACAGTATCTTGATTAGTTGTTTTAACCTCTGAAGTAGAAGTATTTATTTTTTGAGGAGTTTTACAGCCATAAATACCCAAGGAAATAAATAGTATTATGATGTAATTTTTCATTTCAGCACGTTTTTATTAAAGATACTAAATTTGGTTCGTTTCAAATTCAAAATCTATGTCTTTAACAAAAATATAAATTAATTGAAAGGCTTATCTTAAATATAATGCTTACTACGTAAGTTTGTTATTTACCAAACAAGCGACCTAAAAGACCTCCAAGTCAGCTTTTCTTTTTAGAGCCTCCAAGTACCATTCCAGCAACATCATCAATAATACTCCCATCACCATCAGCATCTAGCATAGACTCTAAAAAACTTTGTTCTGATTGTTTTGAATTACCATCTAGAAAACTTCCGAGTAAGCCCTCAACGCCAGACGCATTACTCATATTTTGTTGTCGTGATTGTTTACCTAAAACACCCATTAAAATAGGTGCTGCAACTTTTAACATTTGTGAGACAGACCTTGAATTAACTCCAGATTTGAGACTCAAAGCCTTGGTAACATTTTGTTCTTTATTACCAAGAACTTTGCCTAGTATCTTACTGCCATCATCTATAACACTAGTATCAACACCTCCCGAAAATAAATCTCCAAGATTGTTAAGTATGCTGCCGTCGTGCTTGCCATTTAGAGCATTCATCAACCCTTCTGCACCTTGAGGAGAAGTAGAGTTTTTTTTCATAGCCTGCATTAATACAGGTAATGCCATGGTAAGTACACTTCCTGTTTTACTTTCGCTTTGTCCGGTTTGACCAGAAACACCGCTAATTATTGTTTTACCTAAATCGCTACTAAGTAAATCTAAAATTCCTGCCATAATAGTTGAGTTTGATAAAAAATGGTTTAATATATTAATGGCTTCAATGTACAAAAAAAGTCCTAACATTTTTGTTAGGACTTAACTTTTATTGATTGATAATAAAAGGATTAGCTTATTTTAAGAGACTAATTATTTGAGTAGCTAATTCTGATCCTATTCTGTCTTGTGCTTCATTAGTCGCTGCACCAGTATGAGGTGTTAATGAAAGTGACGGATGCATTAGCAGCTGAATTTCAGGTGTTGGTTCTTTTTCAAACACATCTAGAGCAGCTCTTGCAACTTTGCCATTAGAAATAGATTCTAATAATGCCACTTCATCAATTACACCACCACGAGCAGCATTAACTAATATAACGCCATCTTTCATCATA
>CAZQBE010000018.1:2878-16304 GCA_964591595.1 uncultured Flavobacteriaceae bacterium | reverse complement strand
AATGCTACTAATCTATAATTTTCTGGATGTATTCCTTTTTTCATCACTTAAACTTTAAAATCGTTTCTTTTTTTGAGGTGCAAATTTAAGTATTTTTTACAAAATAACAACACTTTATTTATTTTTTTGAATATAATGAAATACTTTTTTAATATACAAGTCTGGAAAAATTTTGATACTACCATTCTTGTTATGATTATATTCTCCTTTTTAGTTCAAACTATGAGATTCTCGCTTTTTGTGAATAATGTTTTAAGTAACAATTTATGAGATTCCCACTTTCTTGAGAATTAAAGTGTAACGTTTTAGTATATTTGTTTACTAACTAGCATTAATAACTAAAAATAAATATTATGGAAAAATCAATTAAATCAAGCGCTATTAATTATGGTGTATATCTTGGAGGTTTATTAGCATTAATTACAGTTCTAATTTATGCAATAAATATTAATCTCATGGTTAATATGTGGATTGGAATAGGATTACTAATTGTTATTGTAGGATTTGGAATTGGTTCAACTGCTAAGTCTAAAAGTTTTTTTGAAGGTTTTCTTAGTTTTAAACAGGCCTTTTCATCATATTTTATTACTGTTGCTATTGGTATTGCAATAAGTACTGCTGTGAGTGCTATTTTGTTCAATTTTATCGATCCAGATGCAGCTGAAGTCATCAAAGAAAAAACTATTGAAGCTACAATAGGATTTATGGAAGGTTTTAGTGCTCCTCCTGAGGCTATTGCAGAAGCTGTTGAAAAACTTGAAGGTCAAAATCAATATGGAATTCTTAATTTACTAAAATCATTAGCTTGGGGATTATTATTTCAAAGTATCATTGGTCTTATAGTTGCTGCAATAATGAAGAAAACTAATCCTGATGCTTAAATAATTTCTTTACTTTTGAAAAAGAATATAGAACTTATTTAAAATGAACATATCAGTAGTTATACCACTACTTAACGAACAAGACTCATTAAACGAGTTACACGATTGGATTGCAAAAGTTATGCAATCCAATCTTTTTTCTTATGAAATCATTTTTATTGATGATGGCAGCACAGACAACTCATGGCAAACTATTGAATCCTTAATTGAAAAAAACGCCAATGTAAAAGGCATTCGGTTTTTTAAAAATTATGGAAAATCTCAAGCCTTACATGCTGGTTTTAAAAAAACCAAAGGTGATGTAATTATTACCATGGATGCTGATTTGCAAGACAATCCAGAAGAAATTCCTGAGCTTTACAATATGATAGTTGATGACCAGTTAGATTTAGTCTCGGGTTGGAAAAAGAAACGATATGATTCTATTGTTACAAAAAATTTACCTTCCAAATTATTTAATTGGGCAGCCAGAAAAACATCAGGTGTTAAATTACACGATTTTAATTGTGGTCTAAAAGCCTATAGTAAAGATGTAGTAAAAAGTATTAATGTATACGGTGAAATGCATCGTTATATTCCTGTATTAGCTAAAAATGAAGGCTTTGTAAAAATAGGAGAAAAAGTAGTGCAACACCAAGCGCGAAAATATGGAAAAACAAAATTTGGTATGGAACGGTTTATAAATGGGTTTTTAGATTTAATTACTATTTGGTTTATATCGCGTTTTGGTAAACGTCCTATGCACTTTTTTGGTGCTCTTGGCGCTTTGATGCTTTTTATAGGTTTTGTCTTTGCGTTATATCTAGGCATCGATAAAATATTTGTGAATCCTTCAGGACGACTTATTACGCAACGTCCGCAGTTTTATATTAGCCTAACTACAATGATTATTGGTAGTCAGTTTTTTGTAGCTGGGTTCTTGGGAGAAATTATTTTGCGCTCAAAAAAAGATAAAAACAGATACACTATTAAGAAAAAACTAAATCTTTAGAGTTTTAAAGAAAAATGCCCAAAAGCTATCTTTTGGTTTTGCTTAATAGAAAACCAATAATCTGTTGGTGTAACCAATACGCCTTCTACTTTTCCGTCCCAACTTTCAAAAGCCTTTAATGTTTTTAAAACCTTCCCAAAGCGGTCATAAATTTCAATTTTGGCATCTTTAAAAAATTCTGGTTTTTTAAGCTGCCAAGTATCATGATAACCATCTCCATTTGGAGTGAAATATTTGGGAAACCCTCCAACTAAAATTGTTTCACTAGTTGTATTACAATCATCTCTAGTAACAACAAGATTATATAATCCAGGAGCAACATTATCAAATCTATTATTTGAAAAAAATGTTTGTCCACCATCAATTGAATATTTTAGCACACCATCATAATTTTTCAACAAAATAATTATTGAATTATCTGACCTAAAATCATTGATAATAATATTATCAATTTCAATTTCTTTTGATAATAATGAGCTTATATGAATTGTATCTGAGCAATCGGCTCCATGCGAAACTTCAACCCAGTACTCTCCTTGTTGTTCAATTTGGATTGTTCGCGTTGTTTCTCCTGTTGACCATAAATAACTCATAAATCCGTTCCCTGCATCTAGTATATTATCACGATTGGAACAAAATACAGTTACTTGGTCTTGAACGATTGGTTTGGAAACAACTCTAATTTCTAATCTGCCAATACTATTACATGCATTTAACTCTTCAACTCTAAAAAACAATTCTTGCGTTTGAGAATTTGTAAGTATGAGATCATCTATTAACTCATTATTCTCAAGAAGAGCATCATTTTCACTACCATAAAAAGTGATGTCTGTATTTGAAAAATCTTGTAATAATTGAGCCCGTACAATATCAAAATTTAGTGTCGTATCATCAGTATTATTAGGGTTACAAATAAACATTTCGGAATATGTTCCCAAATCAGAAAAAGGAGTAACATTTAATGTAATTTCAGTAACTGAAAAACATTCAACATTTTCAAAGGCCTTAGCAAAAATTACTTGATTGTTAAACTCATTTTCATAGGCATCTTTATTAAGTGCATTCTCATTACTTTGTAAATCTTGTAATGACCTAAAATAAGTTATTTGCAAGTCTTCATTATTAAGGTCAATCATAGGTTTTACCTCAGAAAGATTAAATAATGTAATTCCATCATCATTACCGTCGACGTCGCATTGTGTTAATATTATATTATTCAAAGTTACGGGAACTTCATTTATTTCAACAAATTCTATATATGTTTTCGATTCTCTATTAATAAAGTCAACATTTAGAATCACTTCAAATATTCCTATTCCAGAAAATGCATGAATTGGGTTTAATAGCGTTGACGTATTGTTAATCCCAGTACTAGGATCTCCAAAATTCCAACTCACAGATTGAATGGCATCATTCGTTTCTATGATAAACTGAGTAGTATCATTAAAACAAAGACTTTCAATTGTAAAAATACTTTCAAAACTTGATTGAATATAAGATGGTAGTCCAAATCTAGCCAAACGCCCATCTAAATCAATACTGTATTCTCTATAATCGCTACTTACATTAGGTAAGTTCGGTTCTCGAATAACAGAAAGTTTATTATTGGTAATAGAGTGATAAATTCTTTTATCAAAAGCAATTTGTAAAGCACCTGCAAGTTCTCCTAGGATATCTTCCGAATAAGAGTTTATTAAATATTCTGTTCGCATTATATTAGATGATTCTAAATCGTACTGATATAACTCTGCATTTGTTGCAACAGAAAATCCATCTTCGTTCTCAATTAGCATTCCACTTGCGTAAAGCCATTTAGAGTTTGAAGAAAACTCTACACCATAAAAAATTCTCCCAGTTGCAATTACTTCTTCATTATTAATCACTCCAGTATTTACATTAAAATCAAATATATTTATTGAACCCTCTAAGTTGGGTTGAAACACAGGATGTGAAACTGCAATTTTTTTTCCATTTGGAGCTATTTTTATACAACCTCTTATATTACTGAAGTTAGTAATATTAGGTCCAACTACAGAAACAACTGGTGTAGTATTTACACCATTACCATTAACCTTATAGGAATAAAAACTATTCTTAGCCTGTGTTACTACCCAAAAACCAGAACCATCCATTGCACTAACTGCAGATACTTTTTCTGAGCCTTGAGCTAATAGGTTTATATTTTTAGAAGTTACTTTACCAAGCCCTCCATTAAAAGAGAGATCAACAATGGAATAGTTAAATCCATTTCCATTTCCGCCATTAAAATAAGACTGAGCTACATCGGCTGTGAAAATATAATATAAATCAGGATTACTTATATTGGGAACTATGAGTGCAGACTGAGAACTAGACAAATCCCCTTTTAAATTTTCACCATTAGACATAATACTATGGTTTTTATTCCACACAGTAGATCCATCCGTATAAAAAAGTAAATCTCCATTAGCTTCAGAAACAGTAGAACAACCTTCAGTCGTACTTAATCTCCCATTGGTTAAAACCACAGGGAAACCTTGTTTAAAATTTAATCCAGCTCTATCTCCAAAAAACCAATTAGCTGCTTCTCGTTGTGCTAGTAATGGGACCGAAATAAAAGTGGTAAAAATTAATATATAATGGTACTTTCTCATCATCAAACATTATATCTCATACCAAGTTAAATCCAAAAGCAAATTCTCAAGTAAATATTGATAATAATTAACTCATTCTAAAAATTAGTAATAAATAACTTTTAAAATGCTCAAATTTGAGCTCGAAATTTCAACAAATAATTACATTTGTAGCAAATTAAATTTACATGAATCACATTGACCCTCAAATATTAGATAAGGCAAACACTTGGTTAACAACTTTTTTTGATAAAGATACACAACAAAAAATAAAGACATTAATAGCTTCAAATCCGCAAGAGCTCAACGAAAGTTTTTACAAAAATTTAGAGTTTGGTACTGGAGGAATGCGAGGTATAATGGGTGTTGGTACAAATCGTATTAATAAATATACCCTTGGAAAAAACACGCAAGGCTTAAGTAATTATTTAAAAAAAGCTTTTCCAAATGAAAAACTTAAAGCAGCCATTGCTTTTGATTGTAGGCATAACAGTCAAGCATTTGCTAAAATTGTAGCTGATGTTTTTTCTGCAAACCATATTGAAGTGTTTTTGTTTGAAGATTTAAGACCAACACCAGAATTATCCTTCACGTTAAAGCATCTAAATTGTCATTGCGGTATTGTTTTAACAGCATCTCATAACCCTCCCGAATATAATGGTTATAAGGTATATTGGCAAGATGGCGGTCAAATTGTACCACCACAAGATGCTAATATTATTTCCGAAATAAATGCTTTAGATTTCTCTGAAGTTAAATTTGATGCAAATTCTAATCTTATATATCATATAGGGAAAGATATAGATAACATCTTTATAAATGCATCTATAAAGAATGGAAGTTTTAATACAAATGCTGAAGCCAAAAACAATTTGAATGTTGTTTTTACATCTTTACATGGTACATCAATAACTATAATTCCTGAAACTTTAAACCGTAGTGGATATAATAATGTACACATTGTAAACGCACAAGAAGTTCCTAATGGTGATTTCCCTACTGTAAAGTCACCAAATCCTGAAGAGGCAGAAGCACTAAAAATGGCGTTAGATTTAGCGCAAGAAGTCGATGGCGATATTGTTATTGGTACAGATCCTGATAGCGATCGTGTTGGAATTGCTGTGCGTAATTTTGAAAACGACCTTGTTTTATTAAACGGAAACCAAACTATGGTTATGATGACCAATTTCTTATTGAAGCAATGGCAAAAACAAGATAAAATTAAAGGCAAAGAATTTATTGGCTCAACTATTGTTTCCACACCAATGATGATAGACTTAGCCGCTCATTATAATGTAGACTGCAAAATTGGCTTAACAGGTTTTAAGTGGATAGCCAAAATGATTAAAGATTTCCCAGAGTTAGATTTTATTGGTGGCGGCGAAGAAAGTTTCGGATTTATGGTTGGTGATTTTGTAAGAGATAAAGATGCCGTTACAGCAACACTATTAGCTTGCGAAATTGCAGCACAAGCTAAAGCAAAAGGAAGTTCATTTTACAAAGAGCTGATTCAGTTGTATATAACACATGGGTTTTACAAAGAATACCTTATTTCTATAACAAAAAAAGGTATTGAAGGCGCTGAAAAAATTAAGCAAATGATGATAGATGCTCGTGAAAACCCGCTAACAGAAGTAAATGGTTCTAAAGTAACACTAATAGAAGATTATCAACTCTCAATTGCTAAAAACCTAGTTTCTGAAAGTATAGAAACTATAGATGTTCCAAAATCTAATGTATTGATTTACTATACAGAAGACGGAAGCAAGATTGCATTAAGGCCTAGTGGTACCGAACCAAAAATTAAGTTTTATATTAGCGTAAATATGCCGTTAGCTTCTAAAGAAGATTTTATAGCTACTGAAAAGAAACTTGAAACCAAAATAGAGGCCATAATTAAAGACATGAACCTTAGTTAATGAATTACTTTAAACAAATATTACGATTCGCCAAACCATACAAAGGTTATGCGATATTAAATATTATTTCAAATATTTTTTATGCCCTTTTTTCTGGCTTATCCTTTATGGTTTTAATGCCTTTATTAAAAGTGCTATTTGATAAAAACACAGAGCAAGTTATTTCTGAACCAACTTATCAAGGATTTACTGAGTTTGGTACTTTCTTTAATGACTATCTCAATTACAAAGTCACAAGTTTTGCTGATAATGACCCATCAAAAGCACTTATAGCAATTATTTCTCTAGTTGTTATTGTATTCTTTCTAAAAAATGTATTCAATTATTTGGCGATGTATTTCATTACTTTTCTTAGAAATGGTGTACTCAGAGACATTAGAAACGAGCTGTACGAAAAAATAGTAGAACTACCGTTATCATTCTTTTCAGAAAAACGAAAAGGAGATATTATGGCACGATTAGGAACAGATGTTTTAGAAATTCAACACTCATTCTTATCTATTTTAGAATTACTTTTTAGAGAGCCATTAACCATAATCTTTACAATAATTTTTATGCTTACCATAAGTGTAAAACTTACTATTTTTGTGTTTGTTTTTATTCCTATATCTGGATTAATAATTTCCTTAATTGGAAAAAGCTTAAAACGAAAATCTGATAAAGTTCAAAAAGAACAAGGTCTTTTTTTATCCTTATTAGAAGAAACCTTAAGCGGTCTAAAAGTAATTAAGGGCTTCAATAATGAGAAAAAGTTTAATTCAAAATTTCAGAATTCAACACATCGCTTTTTTAAATTTTCAAATAGTTTACTCAACAGAACTAATCTAGCCAAACCTACAAGTGAATTTTTGGGCATTGGTGTAATTTCAGTTTTACTATGGTTTGGCGGACGAATGGTTTTAGTTGAAAGTGTTCTAGATGGCGAACAATTTTTAGCATATATGGGGCTTGCCTATAATATTCTAACGCCTGCAAAAGCTATTAGTAAAGCAAGCTATAGCGTTAAAAAAGGAAATGCTGCTGCAGAACGGGTTTTAGAAATACTGAATACAAAATCCAACTTAAAAGACAAAACAAATGCATCAACAAAAGAAGCGTTTACCTCATCAATCGGTTTAGAAAATGTGTCGTTTAAATATGAAGATGATTTGGTTTTGAATAACTTTACCATTACTGTAGAAAAAGGGAAAACAATAGCTTTAGTAGGACAATCAGGAAGCGGAAAATCTACAATAGCAAACCTTGTAACTCGCTTTTACGATGTTAATGAAGGTAAAATTACTATTGATGATGAAGATATAAGAGATTTAACCAAAAACTCTCTCAGAAATTTAATGGGATTAGTAACTCAAGATTCAATACTATTTAACGATACTATTAAAAATAATATTCTTTTAGGTAAAGAAAATGCTTCCGATGAACAAGTCATTGAGGCCTTAAAAGTTGCGAATGCTTGGGAGTTTGTAAAAGATTTACCAAACGGAATTGACACCAATATTGGCGATGCTGGAAATAAGTTGTCCGGAGGACAAAAACAACGTTTAAGTATTGCACGTGCAGTATTAAAAAATCCTCCAATCATGATTTTAGACGAAGCCACTTCAGCATTAGATACTGAAAGCGAACGTGCTGTTCAAATTGCTTTAGAAAACATGATGAAAAATAGAACCTCTATTGTTATAGCTCATAGACTCTCAACCATTAAAAATGCCGATACTATAGTTGTTATGCAAAAAGGCAAAATTGTTGAGCAAGGAAAACATCAGGAATTATTAGATAACAAAGGTGTTTATAGCAATTTAGTAGCTATGCAATCCATTCAATAATAATCTAAATAAATCTTTAAAATAAGAAAAGGAAGACGTTTTAACGTCTTCCTTTTCTCTTTCTTTACCATCTTTGGGGAAAATGGTAAATAGTTAGTAGGTTAGGTATGGTGTAAACTTATAACAAATTTTGCTAATTACAAAGAAAAATATGTATTTTATCGATAATAATTACACTTAATCGATATTATTTTAATTATATTATTGACTGTCAGATATTTAACTTTTAACACAAACAAAAACAATTTTTTAAATATTCTCGTTTACAATTAAACTTTTCTTAAATTGAAAATTCTAAAAAAGAAATTGTTTTTTTGTGGATAACGAAAAGATCCTATTATCACAACTCAAATCAGAACCAACTCGAGAAAAAGCTTTTAGAGAGTTAATTACACTCTATAAAGAACGTTTGTATTGGCATATTCGAAAAATTGTTATTTCTCATGATGACTGTGATGATGTACTTCAAAATACATTTATAAAAGTATTTAGGAATATCGACAATTTTAAAGGCGATAGTAAATTATACTCATGGATGTATCGTATTGCCACCAACGAGGCTATAACACACATTAATAAAAATGCGAAACGTTTACAAATAACAAGTGAAGAGGTGCAAAATCGTACTATCAATAATTTAAAAGCAGATGTTTATTTTGAAGGCAACGATATTCAATTAAAGTTACAACAAGCCATAGCAACACTACCTCAAAAGCAACAATTAGTGTTTAATATGAAATATTTTGATAATGTAAAATATAAAGATATGTCTGAAATATTAGAAACCAGTGAAGGTGCTTTAAAATCATCGTATCACATTGCTGTAAAAAAAATTGAAGAATACATAACTAGAATTTAAACCTTTTAAAGTAAATTGTGTCTAAGAAAGTGTAATGCAAAAAGATTTAAATAACATAAAAAATACAGGCTTGAAAGTCCCTAAAGATTATTTTAACACTTTAGAGGATACCATCTTGAGTAAAATTAAAGCTGAGTCTATCATAAAAGATATTGATAGTCCAGGATTTGAAATCCCAAATGGTTATCTAGATACTCTAGAAGACACCGTTTTTAATACCTTACCTAAAAAGGAAAACTCTAAGGTCATTTCATTATTTAGTAAGAAAAACCTAATATACATTACAGGTGTTGCAGCAGCAATAGTTATTATGTTTGGTTTCTTTTGGAACAATACTAATGCATCAGAGATGGAATTGGATTATGAAATGGTTGAATCTTATCTGATTGATCAAAATATAAGCTCTTTTGAAATTGCTTCTTTACTAACCGAAGAAGAATTATTAAATATTAATTCTGAAATTATGGATGAAGCTTATAATGATGAAAGTATGGAAGATTACTTACTAGAAAATGTGAATTTTGAAGATATCATTGAACAATAACTAAAAACAGATGAAACGATTAATTATCCCAATGTTGACTCTATTTATATGCTTTAATGCATATAGTCAAAGAGATGGTAAAATGCATGAGCGCATAAAAGCACAAAAAGTAGCGTTTATTACAGAACGCTTAAACTTGTCACCAGAGGAAGCCCAAAAATTTTGGCCTATATATAATGCTTTTGAAAATAAAGCAAATAAGATACGTCAAAATGATCTCAGAGAAGTACGACAAGCAATGCAAAGAGGTAACTTGTCTGATAATGAAGCACAGCTAATTTTAGATCAATTTATGAACGCTGAAGAATATTTATTTGAAACCAAAAAGCAACTGGTAAAAGACTTAAGAGAAGTAATTCCACCACAAAAAATAATTCAATTAAAAGCTACAGAAGATGCCTTTAACAAGAAATTAATGAAAATGCTACAACAACGTAGAGAAAAAATGCAGAATGTGAGAAACAATAGAAAGAATTAGAAACTAAACCTTCAACACCTAGTCATTCTGAACGAATTTCATGAAGTGAAGAATCTCTTTTGAAAATAGATTCTTTGTTGTACTCAGAATAACACTTACGTTCTATTTCTTTAATCTATTCTCTAAACATCAACTTACTAATCCTACCTTTCCCAGCAGCATAGGCTATACTATCGTTTAAAAATCGGATGGTATAAAATCCTTCATCACTTAAATGTTTCCATGTAGTTCCTGAATCATTGCTATAATCAATCCCTTTAAACCCAATAGCAACTAACTCATTCCCTGCGCTATTTGGAATATATTGTACACAACTTCTGTAACCTGGATTTTGTCCTTCAGCTACAAGATCCCAAGTTTTTCCGCCATCTTTAGTTCTTATTTTATTAGCTTGATTATCCTCTGGTTTGGTATAATCGCCTCCAATAGCAAAACCATTCTTTGCATCATAAAAATCTATGGAATACATACCTGTAGTTTCTTTCCCTTGCACAATCGGTGTTTCAAAAACTTCCCATGTTTTTCCTTTATCTGGAGAATATAAAACGCTGCTCGCCTTTCCTCCTGTTGCAACCCAAGTGTTATCACCAACAATAGCAATATTTGTATCACTCGCTGCAAAAGCGGCTTCACCATCCTTAGCTTTTGGTAAATCATCACAAGAGAGTTTTGTCCATGTATTACCGCCATCTCTTGTAATAATAATACTCATACAATCCTCGGTTGGATCACCTATGGCAATACCTTCTTGGTCGTTCCAGAAATCCATAGAGTCGTAGAAAGCTTTTTGGTGGTTTTCTTGGTAAACTATTTTCATATTACCATTATTCCCAGTTTTATAAAGTAAACTTGGATTAGCAATACTTAGCATAAAAAAATCAGTAGAAGTATGAGTTACTGCCCTAAATCTCAAATCAAGTGTATCATATATTTGTTTTGATATCGACCATTTTTCATTATTAGAATTATACAAGCCATAGGAATTATTATTCGCTGCAAAAGCCAAACTTTTATCATCTAACAATTCAATTGCCCTAATACTCAACAATGAATCTTCCAAAATAGTTTTAATTTCAACTTTAGAAAAATTCCTTGATTTAAACGTTTCCTCTTTTTTGCAAGAACCAAAACTTAATACGATAAGTAAAGCAACTATAATTCGCATAAAATAAATATTATGTTTTTAATTGATATAAAAGTAGAACTTTCTTTTCATCTTAACAACCAACCTCTCTACATCTAGTCTTAAAAAAACATTCGTGAATTCGTAGGCTTTTAACTAACTTTGCGAGTTCTTAAAAAGCTTATAAATTAAGTTTCAGTATTTCAGATAAATCTGACTACTGCAAACTGAAGACTAAAAAAAAATGCGATTACACCGAAACTTATGCTTTGCAGTTATTGATGGACTATTATTAATCTTTAACGAAGGCGAATATGCAGATAAAGTGATTCAACAACTCTTAAAACGCGATAAGCGTTGGGGAAGTCGTGATCGTGCTTTTGTTGCCGAAACCACTTACGATATTGTGCGTTGGAAACGATTATATGCAGAAATTGCAAATGTAAAAGAAGCCTTTAGTCGTGATGATGCATGGCGTTTATTTGCGGTTTGGGCTACTTTAAAAGGGATTAAACTTCCAGATTGGAAGTATTTTGAAAATACACCGACTCGAAAAATTAAAGGCAAATTTGATGAACTGTTAAAAGAACGCAAATTTAAAGAGTCCATTCCAGATTGGATGGATAATATTGGTGTTAAAGAACTTGGAGAAAAAAAATGGACTAAAGAAATTGCTGCACTCAATAAGCAAGCAGACGTTATACTAAGAGTAAATATCCTAAAAACTAACAAGAAGGACTTACAATTAAAATTACAGTCTGAAAACATTGAAACCGAGTTTTTACCTAATCATCCTTCGGCATTAAAATTAGTAGAGCGTGCAAACGTATTTAAAACCGAAGCATTTAAAAACGGTTGGTTTGAGGTACAAGATGCCTCTTCGCAATTAGTGGCTGCCTTTCTTGATGTAAAACCAGGTATGAAAGTAGTTGACACATGTGCAGGTGCTGGAGGAAAAACATTGCATTTGGCATCCCTTATGGAAAATAAAGGTCAGATTGTGGCCATGGATATTTACGAAAGTAAACTTAAAAAGCTAAAACTAAGAGCACGTAGAAATGGGGCTCATAATATCGATTTGAAAGTCATAGATTCTACCAAACCTATAAAAAAATTATATAATAAGGCTGATAGAGTTCTTATTGACGCACCTTGCTCTGGCTTAGGTGTTTTACGCAGAAATCCAGATGCAAAATGGAAATTAGAACCAGAATTTATTGATAACATAAAAAACACCCAACAAAGTGTTTTACAACAGTATTCTAGAATGGTAAAACCCGACGGAATGCTTGTTTATGCCACCTGCTCTGTGTTACCTTCTGAAAACCAAGAACAGGTAGAACATTTTTTAGCTTCAGAATCTGGAAAAGATTTTATATTTGTAAAAGACAAAAAAATATTAGCTCACGAATCTGGATTTGACGGATTTTATATGGCTTTATTGAAACGAAACAAATAAATACGTATGAAACAATTTTACACTCTCTTTTTATTATTTATTACAGCCTTTACTTTTTCTCAAGAGGCATACTATTCAAATGGCGTAAATAATGTTGATTTTAATCTCACAGGAATTGATTTAAAAAATGCTTTAGAAATTAAGATAAGTAACAATACAACAGCTCTACCTTATTCTAGTAGTAGTTTTGATACTTGGGATGCTTTAAAATTAACGGATGTAAATCCAGCAAACAGTAGCCAGGTACTTCTTATTTATGGTTGGGAAAATGGTACTGATGGTAGTGTAACAAACGATAGGGAGCGTGGAATAAATATGACCGGCGGAAACGTTGGCGATTGGAATAGAGAACATGTTTTTCCTAAATCTCTGGCAACACCCTCACTAACAACTGGAAGTCCTGGTCCAGGAACAGATATTCATAATTTACGTCCAGCCGATGTACAATGGAATGGTACTAGAGGCAGTTTGAAATTTGCAGATGGAACTGGTAATTCTGGCCCTAATGGTGGTAATTGGTATCCAGGTGATGAATGGAAAGGCGATGTGGCTAGAATGGTAATGTATATGTATTTACGCTACGATGGCAATGGATCTAGTGTTGCAGAAACACAATGTTTTTTTCCTTTGCACCTGCGTTTTTGTTGTCCGGGTGTCGTTCTATTGTGATATGATCACGAATCAAAGTAATTGAAGTGAATTACGCTTAAATTGAGCTAGTATAGTATAGTACT
>CAZQBE010000018.1:0-2868 GCA_964591595.1 uncultured Flavobacteriaceae bacterium | reverse complement strand
CACAATGTTTTCCTAATGTTGTAGGTGTTGGTAATGCCGTTGGTAATGATGCAAATATGATTGATTTATTTTTACAATGGAATGTTGATGACCCTATTTCGGATGTTGAAAGACAACGTAATGCTGTTTCTGAAACTTGGCAAGGCAATAGAAATCCTTTTGTTGACAATCCTGCTTTAGCAACAGTAATTTGGGGAGGTGCTCCAGCTGAAGATACATGGGGGAATTTACTCTCTACAAACCAAAACGCTACAATAACTTATAGTATGTATCCCAACCCTGTAAAGAATAATTTTGTTTATTTTTCATCTACGACTCAAGATTTAGATGTGATTATTTATAATGTGTTAGGAAAACAAGTTTTAGTTGAAAATATTACTCCTAATAAAGATTTTATTAATGTTTCAAATCTTAATAAAGGAATTTATCTAGTAAAAATTAATTCTGGTCAAGGCGTTTTAACTAAAAAATTAATTGTGCAATAAAATTATTAAAGCGACTTTAAAGTCGCTTTTTTATGTTTAAAACTCGTGAATAACTATCAAATTAACTCCGCTTTTTAAATAGTAATTACAAGTAAAAAAATTAAATTTGCACTTTAATAAACAACATTCAAACTAAAACCTAATGATTCATTTCTTTGGAAACGTAAACAGCAAAGTATTTGCTGTTCAAACAGTAGAAGAATTATCAACTGAAACCATCTCAAAACTCACTTGGCTGTTTGGCAATCAACCAAAAATAGAACAAGCATCAATCGATGCTTTTTTTGTTGGTCCACGAGCTGCTATGATAACACCTTGGAGTACAAATGCTGTTGAAATTACTCAGAATATGGGAATTTCAAACATTATCAGAATTGAAGAATTTGAAACTATAACAAAATATTTTTTAGAATTCGATCCCATGATTTCTGAGAAATATAATGGATTAAATCAAGAATCATTTACCATAAATATTCAACCTGAATCTATCCTGCAAATTGAAGATATTTCAGTATATAATGAACAAGAAGGATTAGCATTAAGCAATGAAGAAATAGAGTATTTAGAAAGTGTAAATAAAAAAATTGGTAGACCATTAACCGACTCCGAAGTCTTTGGTTTTTCTCAAGTAAATTCTGAACATTGTCGTCATAAAATCTTTAATGGAACCTTTATAATTGATGGCATAGAAAAACCAACATCTCTTTTTAAACTCATTAAAGAAACCTCTAAACAGAATCCTAACGATATAGTTTCAGCTTACAAAGACAATGTAGCGTTTATTAAAGGTCCAAAAGTTGAACAGTTTGCACCTAAACGTGCTGATATTCCTGATTTTTATACCACTGACGAATTCGAATCTGTGATATCGCTAAAAGCTGAAACACATAATTTTCCAACAACAGTAGAGCCTTTCAATGGTGCCGCAACAGGTTCTGGTGGTGAAATTCGTGATAGACTTGCAGGTGGAAAAGGCTCAATCCCATTAGCAGGTACAGCAGTTTATATGACCTCATACTCTAGTTTAGAAAATAATCGTTCTTGGGAAAAAGCTATGCAAGAACGCCAATGGCTGTATCAAACACCAATGGATATTCTCATAAAAGCCTCAAATGGTGCTTCAGATTTTGGTAACAAATTTGGTCAACCTCTTATTTGTGGTTCAGTATTAACTTTTGAACACAATGAAAAAGACGTTTCGACTGCGCTCAACGTGACAGCCCGTAAACTTGGGTATGATAAAGTCATCATGCAAGCAGGAGGTATTGGTTACGGAAAAGTAAATCAAGCGTTAAAAGATATACCACAAACTGGAGATAAAATAGTACTTCTTGGTGGCGATAATTACCGAATCGGAATGGGAGGAGCTGCAGTTTCAAGTGCAGATACTGGCGAATTTTCTTCAGGTATTGAGCTAAATGCTGTGCAACGTTCTAATCCGGAAATGCAAAAACGTGCTGCAAATGCCATTCGTGGCATGGTAGAAAGTGATGATAATTTTATAGTTTCCATACACGATCATGGCGCTGGAGGACATCTCAATTGCTTATCTGAATTGGTAGAAGATACAGGTGGGAAAATTGATTTAGACAAACTTCCAATTGGTGATCCTACACTTTCAGACAAAGAAATTATTGGAAATGAATCTCAAGAACGTATGGGCTTGGTCATTTCAGAAGAACATATTGATACATTACAACGCATTGCAAAACGTGAACGCTCACCTATTTATACAGTAGGTGACGTTACAGGAGACAACCGATTTACATTCGAATCTAAAACCAAAGGCAACAAACCTATGGATTTAGCTTTAGAAGATATGTTTGGAAGTTCACCAAAAACGATAATGAACGATGTCACTATTAATAGACACTATGCAGAAATCACATACAATTCAGATGCGTTTTACGATTATCTAGACCAAGTATTACAACTGGAAGCTGTTGCCTGTAAAGATTGGCTCACCAATAAAGTAGATCGTTGCGTTGGCGGAAAAGTAGCAAAACAACAATGTGCAGGTCCTTTGCAATTACCGCTGAATAATGTTGGTGTTATGGCATTGGATTACAAAGGGAAAGAAGGCATTGCAACTTCAATTGGGCATTCACCAATTTCAGGATTGATTAGCCCTTTAGCAGGAAGTAGAAATAGTATTACAGAAGCGCTAACCAATATTATTTGGGCTCCGTTAAAGGATGGCTTACAAAGTGTATCGCTATCTGCCAACTGGATGTGGCCTTGTAAAAATGAAGGCGAAGATGCACGTTTATATGAAGCTGTACAAGCTGTTTCAGAATTTGCAAGCGATTTAGGAATTAATGTTCCTACAGGAAAGGATTCGCTTTCTATGTCATCTTCTTGGTTGGATGAAAAAGACATTGAA
>CAZQBE010000017.1:0-16908 GCA_964591595.1 uncultured Flavobacteriaceae bacterium | reverse complement strand
GTAATAATACCAAAAGCCATTTTCAGAAGCTAAATAATTTTTATCTGGATTACTTTGAATAATGTGCTCAATTTTTTTGCGTTCTTCTTGATTCAGTTGTTTATTACGTGCAACAGATTTATCAATAAACGATCCTGTTTTTACCGAAATTGGTCTGCGAGCTTCAGGAGATTTACAAGCGAAGCAAAGCATTATTATTAGGATTATGGTAATATACTTTTTCATGATTTAAGGTCATTCTTATAATTGGGCAAGATATTAATAAATTTCTCAATGGTACTTTTTAAATCTAACTCGCTACGTCCTCCAGCAGCATTAGTATGTCCTCCACCATTGAAGTATTTACGTGCAAATGTATTAACATCAAAATCACCTTTAGATCTCAGGGATATTTTAACAATACGTTCTTTTCTATCTTCAATAAAAATAACAGCAAAAATCACACTTTTTAGTGATAAGGCATAATTTACTATACCTTCAGTATCTCCTTTTTTGAAATCGAACGCATTCAATTCATTTTGAGATAAAGAGATATATGATACATTAAAGCCTTCTACTAATTTTAAGTTATTAAGTGCGCACCCTAACAATTGCAATTTATTGTAGCTATTATTATCGTAAACATTATTGTGTATGCTTGCATTGTCCGCACCTTTGTCAATGAGATCAGCTACTACACGATGTGTAGTACTTGTAGTTAATACAAATCTAAATGACCCCGTATCTGTCATGATTCCAACATACAAAGAGGTTGCTATTTTACTATTAATGGAACCTACATCATCCAACATTTCTATAAAGTGATAAATCATTTGAGATGTGGAGCATATGCTAGCATCTGAGTACACATATTTTGCATAATTATCAGGTTGCTGATGATGATCAATCATAATTTTAATAGCATTTGAACTAGTTAAGACTGACTCCATATTACCTGTTCTTTGTAAAGTATTAAAATCAAGTGTAAAAATGAGTTCTGCTTGTTGTATTAATTTACTAGCCTTTTCAGTGTCTTCGTCGTACTTTAAAATAGTGTCTTCTCCTGGAATCCATTTTAAAAATTCAGGATAATCATTGGGTGTAATAGCGATAACATTATGTCCGTTTTGTTTTAAATAATGGTATAAACCTAAAGTAGAGCCAATAGCGTCTCCGTCAGGGTTTTTATGCGGAACTATTACAACTTTTTTTGGAGTTGCAAGGTGTTGTTTTAGATCTAAAATATCGTTTTTTGTCATACGAGGGCGAAGATACAATTTTTTAGATATGTCTTAGCTTGTTTTTAACAAGGAATTAGTTATTTTAGAACTGCTCTAACTAAAGATACACTTGCTCAAAAAAAGAAATTGACAGTTTAGCATATCCTATTATAAATTTTACTTCTAGTGGTTTGACATATTCTTATGCAAATTTTAAAGGAGAGCCAAATCAATACAGAATTAAATATGTAGTTTTCAAAAAAAGTTTTGGAATTTTAAAGTTCAATTTTGATAAACTGACAGTTACAATGCAAATGCGAGGAGAAGATAATGTACTACAACAAGAGTTAATACAGTCTTATTAAACTTGTAAATAAACTAAAAAGCTGTATTTTTGCTCGAAATTTTTAAATAAAACAATGGCAACAAATAGAACATTTACAATGCTTAAGCCTGATTCAGTTGAAAAAGGTAATATTGGCGCAATATTAGAAAAAATTACCGCTTCAGGATTTAGAATTGTAGCGATGAAATTAACACAGATGACTACAGCTGATGCTCAAGCGTTTTATGAAGTACATAAAGAGCGTCCATTTTTTGGTGAATTAGTAGAATATATGACACGTGGTCCAATTGTAGCTGCTATTTTAGAAAAGGATAACGCAGTTGATGATTTTAGAACTTTAATTGGCGCTACAAATCCTGCTGAAGCTGCCGAAGGAACCATACGCAAATTGTATGCTGCATCTATTGGCGAAAATGCTGTACATGGTAGTGATAGTGATGAAAATGCTGCTATTGAAGGCGCATTTCATTTTTCGAGAAGAGAAATGTTCTAAACTAAAAAAGAATAATAACAATATAGAAAAGCTGCAACTTAATAGTTGTGGCTTTTTATTTTTATAAAGGCAAACAAAGTACTAACAACAAAAAAAGCCTATCAATATTTTGATAGGCTTTACATTGTAAATTGTTAAAGTATATTTTAGATTACTTTTACGTTTACCGCGTTTAATCCTTTGTTACCTTCTTGTAAGTCGAATTCTACTTCATCACCTTCACGAACCTCGTCAATTAAACCAGAAATGTGTACAAAATGATCTTTGCTTGAACCTTCTTCTGTAATGAATCCATATCCTTTAGAATCATTGAAGAATTTTACTGTTCCTTTACTCATTGTTAAAAATTAAATATTAATAAAGCGCAAAGATACTATTTAAAAGAATAATATCTTTGTTTTTTGTGAATTAAATTTTTAAGTCACGAAAATTAAACACCTTTTGAAACTAATTAATTCTAAATCCACTTTTTAAAAAATCTGATTTTGAAACTAAATTGTATAAAAAAGAGATTATTTGAAAGACAGAAAAAATGCCAACGGCCCAAAATATTCCATAATACCATGGTGTTAGTGTGATACTTAAAATTACACCTAATATAATAGCAATAAGCGGGTTGAAAATTTTCCCGAAGAGTATAAATAAAAACACAATCATACTAGCACCTCCAGCAATTATAAATAGTTCGTTATTAGTTATATTACCGTAAATAAATGTGCTTAGTGCTATAATATTTAAAAGGCTTTTAAAGCATATTATTTTAAATTCTTTACTCATGTTAGTCTAGTTTTTATTACAAAAAGTAGACCCCAGTTTTCTGGAACACATATTTTAAAAACAAAAGGCTCATTTTTACATATAGTTTTTCTACTCACAAAATTAAATGTAAGTAAAGAAACAATGAGAGATGTTAGATATAACGATTTCATTGTTAGAGTCTTAAAGCTATAATTTGAGTAAAATGAATTACACAGTATTATAGAGGGATAATTAAAGATAATGCAAATAAATGAAATGGGCAATACTTTTGATTATGCATCACCTATAATTAACACTTAATTAAGAACTAATTTGTTAATTAAGGGCTTTCCAAGAGCTTCATTAAGAAGATTAATGATTTTCTCTTTCCCATAGCTAAGTTCCTCTCGGAGTACAGAAGAACTTAACTGAACATAAAGTGTGCTGTTTTTTAATTGAACTGTAGTAGTGTAACTATTTACGCCATTACCCATGAGGTTTTTCCACGCATCTTGCACATTTATTTTATCAAGCCCTTTTTGGAGTTTATTAGCATCTACAAATTCTTTTAGAGCATCACCTAAATTCATATTGTCGTTATGGCGTTTTTTTATTGACATATTACTCTAAATTAAAAATTTGATATGTTTGATGCACATGTTTTATAGCATTTTCTGTTCGCTCTGGATGTGTATCACTTATAAAAATTTGACCAAAATTTTCATTATCTACTAAGGTAATAATTTGTGATACACGTTGCTCGTCTAGTTTATCAAAAATATCATCTAATAGTAAAATTGGGTTCACACCACTTTGCGTTTTCATAAAATCAAATTGTGCTAATTTTAAAGCAATTAAAAATGATTTTTGTTGTCCTTGGCTTCCAAATTTTTTAATTGGGTATTGGTCTATTTCAAAATTCAAATCGTCTTTGTGAATACCAACACTTGTATATTGTAAAACTTTGTCTTTGTTTAAGTTGTTTTTTAATAAATTACTTAAATCGTCATCATATAAATCACTTTTATAAACCAGATTTACAATTTCATTATCATTACTTATGGTTTTATAACGCGACTTAAAAATAGGAATGAATACTTTTAAAAACGTATCTCGTTTTAGAAAAATAGAATGACCAAGCGTATTTAATTGTGTGTTGTAAATGTCTAAAGTATCTGTATTAAATGTGTTGTTTAATGCAAAATATTTAAGCAAAGCATTGCGTTGAGACAACACCTTGTTGTATTTAACTAACTCTTGAAGATAGGTTTTGTCACTTTGCGAAATGACACCATCAATAAATTTTCGTCGTGTGTCACTTCCTTCTGTAATTAAATCTCTATCTGCTGGAGATATAATTACTAATGGTAAAAAACCTATATGGTCACTAAAGCGTTCGTAATTTTTTCCGTTGCGTTTAATGAGTTTCTTTTGTCCTTTTTTTAAGGAGACTATAATTTTTTCTTGGCGTTCTTCTTTATCATATTCACCATCAACTACAAAAAAATCTGTATTGTGTTTTATGTTTTGTGAAGACACCGGATTAAAATAACTCTTTCCAAATGACAAGTGATAAATAGCATCGAGGATGTTAGTTTTGCCTATGCCATTTGGACCTACAAAGCAGTTTATTTTACTATCAAACTGAAATGTTTTAGCATCAAAGTTTTTATAGTTTAATATGGATAGGGTTTTTAAAATCATTAATAAATACAAGTTAAAGATCTATTAAGAAGCACAGTGTTCTTAAAAAGGAGGTGCAAATTATTGAAAAATAACAAATAAATAACCTTTTTATTACCAATAAAAATTTTATTTTTGCGGCGCATTAATATAGAATATATGGCGACTTACAAGAAAAGAGGATATAAACCCAAAACAAAAGCAGAAGTAGAAGATAAATCAACAACAGCTGAGGTATTTAATACTTTAGATGAAGGTGCTTCTAAAACAGAAGAATGGGTTGCAAAAAATCAAAAATATATTTTTATTATTGTTGGTTTAGCAGCTGTAATCATTTTAGGTTATTTAGGATATAGTAAATTCATCCAAGAACCTAAAGAGAGTGAAGCTATGAATGATATGTTTGCTGCGCAACAATATTTTGATCAAGCTATTACCAATAGTGTAGCAAAAGATTCATTATTTACCTTATCATTAAATGGTGGTGAAGGTAAATTTGGAATGTTAGATATTGTTTCGGAATATAAAGGTACTAATGCGGCGAATATAGCAAGTTATTATGCTGGAATGGCGTATTTAAATATGAAAGATTATCCTAATGCAATTGAGCATTTAAGTAATTTTTCAAGTGATGATGAAACTTTAGGTCCTATTGCTAAAGGTGGTATTGGTGACGCTTTTGTACAATTAAATCAAAAGGAAGACGCACTTGGTTATTATGTTCAGGCTGCAGAAATGCAAACCAACGAATTTACAACACCAATGTATTTGTACAAAGCTGGTACTATTGCTTTAGAGCTTGGTCAAAACAAAAAAGCCTTACAGTATTTTAATAGAATAAAAGATGAGTTTTCTACAAGTACAGAAGCTGCAAATGTTGATGTATTTATAGGAAAAGCTGAGGCCGCAAGTAATTAAACACATGGTAACTGCAAATAAAAATTTATCACTTTACGATAAAGCAACAATCCCAAACGCGAAAGATTTTCGGTTTGGGATTGTTGTTTCTGAATGGAATGACAATGTAACCAAAGGGTTGTTCAATGGTGCTTATGAGACATTGATAGATTGCGGTACAATAAGCGATAATATTATGCGCTGGAATGTTCCTGGAAGTTTTGAACTGGTCTATGGCTGTAAAAAAATGCAAGAACAATCTGTAGATGCAGTTATAGCCATAGGGAGTGTTATTCAGGGAGAAACTAAGCATTTCGATTTTGTTTGCGAGGGAGTTGCTCAAGGCATCAAAGATTTGAATGTTTTACACGATACACCAGTTATTTTTTGTGTGCTTACCGATAATAATTTGCAGCAAGCTATAGATCGTTCTGGAGGTAAACATGGTAATAAAGGTACCGAAGCTGCTATTGCAGCTATTAAAATGGCTTTTTTAAATAAGAATTCTTAAGTATTCTTGTCTTCTAATTTGTTAACAATTTTTAGCACTTGCTAAGTGTAAATTCATTGTAATTTAAGTACTTTTGAATGTTAGTAAAAAAGATACTTTGTTAAAACAGCGCAAGAATAAAACGTTTAATTATAAGTCCAGATTCTCAAATCAAAAGAATAATAAAGTTGAAGATTCTCATTCAAGTAGATTTACGTCTAAGTGGCAAAAAGAAAGAGAAGTAAATCTTGGTAAGAGCAAACGTGGTTTTTCTTTGGTTACTTTAATACTAATTTTGGTATTATTATTGATTTGTTTATATGTGTTAGAAATCAAATTCATGTAACTTAAACAATAATTATTATGGGCATTTTTAAATTACGCAAGAACAAAAAATTTAGTTATATACCTCGTCATTACGATGATAAAGGTGAAGGAAATCCTTTTGAAATTAAACACAAGTTCAATGAGTATAGAACCACTGTAGGGAACTATAATTTAAAGGGTAAATTAAATAATGCGCTTTCCGATCTTAAAAGTGAAAAGGATAGAGTAGCCAATCGTAGAATTTTAATTATTATTGCTATACTTATTTTAATATTTCTCTTTATTATTGATTTTGATTTATCCATTTTCTTTTCAAAATAATTAATGGCAGATATAATACAGTTATTACCAGATCATGTTGCTAATCAAATAGCGGCTGGCGAAGTTGTACAAAGACCTGCTTCAGTGGTCAAAGAGTTGTTGGAAAATGCCATTGATGCTGGAGCCTCAACTATAAAACTTGTTAATAAAGATGCAGGCAAAACCTTAATTCAAGTAATTGATGATGGAAAGGGGATGAGTGTTACTGATGCACGATTGAGTTTTGAACGTCATGCAACTTCTAAAATAAAAACAGCCGAAGATTTATTTGATTTGCACACCAAAGGATTTCGTGGCGAAGCTTTGGCAAGTATTGCTGCTATTGCACATGTGGAATTAAAAACAAAACCAGAACAGGACGAGGTTGGTACGCATATAAAAATTGAAGGGAGTGAAGTAACATCTCAAGAAATTATTGTGGTTCCAAAGGGCACATCGATAGCTGTTAAGAATTTGTTTTATAACATTCCTGCACGACGTAATTTTTTAAAATCGGCTACTGTTGAAACGCGCCATATTATTGATGAGTTTAATCGCATTACCTTAGCGCACCCAAATATTAGTTTTTCAATGTATCATAATGGCAGTAAGTTGTTTCACTTGCCAATTAGTAATTACAGACAGCGTTTGGTTACTGTTTTTGGAGGAAAAACCAATGAGAAATTAGTTCCTGTTGAAGAAACAACCGAAGTTTTAAAAATCTCTGGCTTTGTTGGAAAACCAGAATTTGCTAAGAAAACAAGAGGAGAACAATTCTTTTTTGTAAACCATCGGTTTATAAAAAGCTCGTATTTAAATCATGCAATTAATGCCGCTTTTGAAGGCTTGCTTCGCGAAGGTACGCATGCGAGTTATTTTTTGTATTTAGATGTAGATCCAAAAACTATCGATATTAATATTCATCCAACAAAAACCGAAATTAAATTTGAAGATGAGCATACATTGTATGCGCTTTTGCGTTCGGCTGTTAAACATAGCTTAGGGCAATTTAATATTGCACCAGTTTTAGATTTTGAGCATAACAGTAGTATGGACACGCCTTATAATTATAAAAACAAAGAGGGATTAAATCCAAAAATAGAAGTTAATAGAAATTTTAACCCATTTAATGATCAAAAATCTAACGGATTTTCAGCACCATCTAAAAAGGAATCAGCTAGTCAATGGGAAAGTTTATATGTAGGTTTAGAATCAAAAGAAAATGCTTCACAGCATGATTTTAATGAAGTACAATTTGAAACAGATGCACTTACCTCTTCAATGTTTGATAATGATGAAAGTACAAAAGGAATTAGAACCTTTCAGGTTAAAAATAAATATATTGTAAATACTATCAAATCTGGTTTGTTATTAATACATCAGCATCGTGCACACCAACGCATATTATACGAGCAATTTTTACAAAATATAACAGTTAAAGAAGCGGTGAGTCAACAGCTGTTATTTCCTTTGCGTTTGGAGTTTTCTAATACTGAAATTGCAATTATACAAAACTTGAAGGAACAATTGGAAAATACCGGATTTGTCTTTTCTAAATTGGAAAATGAAACTGTAGAACTAAAAGGAGTTCCTGTAAGTGTTGTAGAATCCAATGTTTCAATGGTTTTAGAGCAATTAATAAATGATGTTGAAAATGAAGTTCCAGACAATAATTTTAGTCAAACCGATATGTTGGCAAAAAGTTTGGCAAAAAGTTTGGCCATTAAAACTGGTCAGTATTTATCAATACAGGAGCAAGAGCATTTAGTAAATAGTTTATTTGCATGTAAAGAACCATCTAATTCTCCTACTAATAGAGCAACATTTATTACGATGAATGTGGAAGATTTAGACAAAAAATTCAATTAAAATAATGAGAGGAATTACAGATACAGTAAAGCATTTATTAATAATTAATGTGTTAATATGGATTGGAGCACTTTCAATTGGTCAATATGGAGAGGTGTTTAATAATTTGTTTGCACTACATTTTCCAAAGAACGATATATTTCAACCTTGGCAAATCATTACGCATATGTTTATGCATGCAACCTATGTAGCTGGCTCAAACGGTCCTACGATATATATTCAACATATATTATTTAATATGTTTGCTTTATGGATGTTTGGAACAGCCGTAGAAAGAGCTATTGGTAAAAAGAGATTTATATTTTTTTATATTTCAGCGGGTTTAGGTGCAGCTTTAATAATGCTAGGAGTTTATTATATAAAATACCTTTCTTCGGAAAGTATTTTGGTGCAAGAAGGAATATCGACAACAGAAATACATCAAATGCTTGTTAATAATCAATTAATTGATGGAATTAATGCTTTGCAAAAAATAGAACTTCAAAAAATGTTTGAGATTTTTAATTCATCAATGGTAGGAGCTTCAGGAGCAATCATGGGTGTCTTGGTAGCATTTGGTATGTTGTTTCCAGAGAGCAAGCTTATGCTAATTTTTTTACCAATACCTGTAAAAGCTAAATATTTTATTCCAGCAATCATAGCCTTAGATTTAATATCGGCCATTACAGGGCAGTCATTTTTTAGTCCAGGAAACACAGCTTATATTGCACACATAGGAGGTGCTTTGACAGGATTTATAATCATGTATTTTTGGAAAAAAGACCAATTTGACAAATACCGTTGGAATTAAATGACCTCGCTTAATTACGATATAAAAGATAAACTAAAACGATTAACGGCTTTTGAAAAAATAATAGCGGTTAATGTTGTTGTATATCTGGTAGGTTGGTTTATAGCAAACTTATCGCATGTTTCTAGAATTAATAGTTTAATTTGGTTAATCTTACCGAAAGATTTTGCGGATTTTATTCTAAAACCTTGGGCTATTGTAACCTATGGATTCACTCATGTTGGTTTTTGGCACTTGTTTTTTAATATGTTGGTATTGTATTTTGTAGGACGTTCGTTTTCAAACTTATTTAGTATCAAGCTGTCTCTCAATTTGTATTTTTTAGGGATTATTGTTGGCGGACTTTCATTTATGCTCGTTTACACATTATTTCCTAATGGTATTTTAAAGGTTGCAGGCCCTTTAGTTGGTGCATCAGCAGGAGTAAGGGCAGCTTTAATTTTCTTATGTGCTTATTTGCCCAAAAAAGAAGTGCGCTTATTAACGTTTAACGTTAAACTTATGTATGTCGGTTTGGTGTTAGCTATTTTAGATATTCCAGGGCTATTTTCTTTAAATGCAGGTGGAAGCGTTGCACACTTTGGTGGCTATGCTTTGGGTTATTTTTATGCCTTACAGTTAAAAAAAGGGATTGATATTGGTAAAGGTTTTGAACGTTTTATGGATAACATTTCTAGTTTCTTTTCTAAAGGGAAAACTTCTAATTTAAAGACTGTTTATAAAGGTAAAAAGAAAGGTAAAGCATATGCAGGACATACTAAAGAGGAGTTTGAAGAGTTTAATAAACAAAAGAAAATAGATCTTATATTAGACAAAATAAGCAAAAGTGGTTACGACAGTTTAAGCAGCGAGGAAAAAGAATTTTTATTCAAAGCTGGGAAATAGTAAGTCTGATGAAGAAGTTAAAAGGAATAGATAAAATAGTGTTCTTATTCAACTCTTTCATTGCAGTTATACTTTTATTATCTTATTTATTACCATATGCATCACCAAAAAGGTTTGCTTCTATTTCAGTATTAAGTCTAATCGTACCCTTATTTATTATACTAAATGTTTTGTTTACAGTGTATTGGTTACTCAAGGTAAAAAAGCAATTGCTTTTGTCTTTACTGGTTTTGCTTTTGGGATTTAATCATGTAACATCATTGTATAAGTTCACATCTTCAAGAAATATTGATACTGAAAATAATCTCTCAATTATGAATTATAATGTAAGATTATTTAATCTCTATAATTGGATTCCTGAAGAACATGTTGAAACACAAATTGTTGACCTTATCCAAAAGGAACAGCCTGATATTATCAGTTTTCAGGAGTATCAACCACAGGATAATGTCGATCTATCATTTTATAAGTATAAATACGAAAAAGTTTCAGGCACTCGTGTGCAATACGGACAAGCTATTTTTTCAAAGTACCCTATTATTGCATCAGGCTCTATCGCATTTCCTAATACTGCAAATAATGCTATTTATGCTGATGTTGTTAAGAATAAAGATACTATCAGAATTTACAACGTGCATTTACAATCTTTACGTATTGATGCTGATGTTGATAATTTAAAAACCGAAGATTCCGAACGGCTTTTTAAACGTATTAGTGAAACTTTTAAAAAACAACAGTTACAGACGGAGTTGTTTCTAAAGCATAAAGAAAAATCTCCTTATAAAATGATAATCTGTGGTGATTTCAATAATACTGCATTTTCTTATGTATATAAAGAAATTAAAGGAGATTTGGTTGATACTTTTCAAGAAGCAGGAAACGGCTTTGGACGTACATTCAATTTTAAATATTTCCCTATTAGAATAGATTTTATATTGGTTGATAAGGCGTTTAAAATTAATGGATTTAAAACTTTTGAAGATAAGCTGTCTGACCATTATCCAATTGTAGCTAAGGTAAGTTTACATTAGTAAGCAGTCTACCCAATCGGCTAGAATATGAATACATAATCCTAAGCCTAGTAGTCTCGTTTTTTTTGGAAGTAACAGTACAATATAAATACCAATAGCAATATATGAATGCAACGGATGAAAATTAATACTACATCTATTCGGATCAAAAATTGGTATTGCTAATAAATGATCCAAATCAATGAGCATGGTACTAAGCATAATAACATAAGCCAGTTTCCACTTTGATTTAAAAAATATATAGGCAATAATTAAGGGTACTATTAAATGAAAACTGTAATGTATAAGTTGTTGTAACATTACAGTTCAAGTTTTTGAGAATGTAAATAATTTAAAGCATTAGTGCCTTCATTAAAAAGTAAGTCTAAAATACTTAAATTGTTAATATAACCATGCTTATTTGAAAACACCTGTGTGTATGGTTCAAAGTGTCGCTCCTGCTCTTTTCTAGCGTTAACTAGAAAGCGTAAATCTTGACTGTTAGGTATTTCTTTTTGATAGAAACTAGTGGTTTGGTAATTCAAATCAAGTTGTAAACAGTCTGCAATAACGTTGAGGCACTTAAAATTAAACTCCAGAACATACTGCTGTTTTTTATGGAATAATGGTGCAAGCTCATCTTCGTAAAACTCAAAGAAAGGCGAAGTTCTATAAGCACTTTGTAACGATTTCCAATGGGATAGTTGCCAATTGGTATCGTTTACAATTTTCACATCTTTATAAAGTTGTCTGTTTTTGTGTGAGTGTTTTACAGGAATGTTTAAAGACAACTTTCCGTTAGCACCATAAATATAAGTTCGATTTCTATGGGTTTGTTTTTGGTAATTATCCTCAACTTCAAATACTACATTTTCAGCATTTACTATCCCAACAAAATGTGAGATATTTGGAAAGTATGTTGGATGGATATGAATGTTCATTTGTTTGTCACTTGTCTTAATGGAACACAGATGACACTGATTAAACTGATTTTCGCTGATACAAATAAAAACAATCTGTATTCAATCATAAAAAATCAGCGTTATCTGAGTTCTATTTTTAGATAGCTAATAATCTAATCAACAGATTAGCTTTTTGCTTTATTGCGTTTTCTCCATTTATTAAACCCAAACCATCCAAATAACACCACTAAAAATGGAATTAAATAAGAAACACGTTTGCCACTACCATGAACGGTTGTAAACATTCTATCCCAACGTATTTTATTAAAGCCTTTGCCATTAGAATCCCAACTCATCCAAATAAACACGGGTTTTCCTACCACATGATCAAATGGCACAAATCCCCAAAACCGAGCATCTAAAGAGTTATGTCGATTATCTCCCATCATCCAATAATAGTCTTGTTTAAAGGTATACGTGTTAGTGAGTTTATTATTAATAAATATTTGATTGCCTTCTACACGCAAATCATTGTTTTCGTATTCTGTAATAAGTCGTTTATAAAGTGGTAAGACTTCTAAATTAAGGTCTATCGTTTTACCAGCTTCAGGAATATATATTGGACCGAAGAAATCGGCATTCCAGTTATAATTTGGATTATGAGGAAATATACTCGGGTCTCTTTCTCCCTTTTGTTCTTTAATAGGAGTAATACTAGCAACGTTAGGATGGTTTTTGAATTTTGCTAACGCTTCATCTGATATAGCCGAAAAATAATAAGTATTTTGGTTATTTATAATACGAAATCTATCAGTGATATCATAACGATTAGCCATGACACGAGGATTAAACTGACTTGTTTTGGGTTGCACAAAATATGAAAATTGTAATTGTGAGCGGTCTGGTAATACATTTTGTTTCCCATTAATATAAACGTAACCGTTACGCACCTCAAGGGAATCTCCAGCAATACCTACACAACGTTTTACTAAGTTAGTTTTTTTGTCTATGGGTTTATAATAATTCCTATCCACATTCGGATTGTTCATGTTATACAAAGTATCAGCTGGACTATTGAAAACCACAATTTCATTTCTGTCAATTTTTTCAAACCCTGGCAGTCTCAAATAAGGTAATTGTAACTTGTTTTTCCAAGATGTTTCTCTTTTAGAATAATTGTCACTAAACAAATACGATTTTTTATTTAGTAAAGGAAGAGTGTCATGTACCATTGGTGCTGCTACTGTGGTCATTGGCACTCGTGCACCATAATTAAACTTACTTACAAATAAAAAGTCGCCAACAAGAAGTGATTTTTCTAAAGATGATGATGGTATTGTATAGGGTTGAATAAAATAGGTGTGGACTAAAGTTGCAGCAACAATAGCAAATAAGATGGAGCTTACCCAATCGCCAGAAGACGATTTTGGATGCAAATCTCTATTCTCAATATAAGCAACATTAACCATATAATTTAGATAGTAATTATAAAGCCCTAAAGTTGCAACTGCTAAAAAGGTATCAGTATATGTGTTTTTGCCAAAACTCCTTGCCGTTTCTACCCAAACTACAGGAAACATAATAAGATTTATTATAGGAAGAAATAATAAAATGGTCCACCATGGTGAACGATTCATTATTTTCATTGAGATAACCGCATTATACACTGGAATAAAAGCTTCCCACGCTTGTCGTCCTGCTTTAATATATAATTTCCAAGTGCCTAATCCATGAATCCCCTGAATTAATAAGAAAAATATAAACCATTGCATTAGTGTCATAACCGTAATTTTTTAGTTGTTAGTTTGTGCTAAATCTGTCATGTATGTTACAATAATAATACATCTTAACCTATATTTAACACATCGTTCATTGTAAAAACACCTGTCTTGCCTATTAACCATTCTACAGCAATTATAGCTCCTAGAGCAAACCCATCTCTACTATGTGCTGTGTGCGAAATGGATATACTGTCTATTTGCGAGTCGTAATTAACATGGTGTGTTCCAGGAACATTATCAATACGTTTTGCTTCAATAGAAATATTATTGGAGTTATCCGCTTCACCTAATTTCCAGCTCTTATAATTTGTGTTTTCAATTATACCATCAGCTAATGTAATTGCTGTACCACTTGGCACATCTATTTTTTGTATGTGATGAATTTCTTCAATGCTTGCATTGTATTGAGATAGATTAGACATCATTTTTGCTAAAGTTTTATTAAATTCAAAAAAGATGTTGACTCCCAAACTAAAGTTGGATGCATATATAAAAGCACCATTCTTTTTTTTAGCTAATGCCGTCATATTACCGTAATCGTTTAGCCATCCTGTTGTACCAGAGACTATTGGAATACCATTGTTAATACAGTTTGAAATGTTGGTTACAGCAGCACTTGGAATACTAAAATCTATAGCTGCATCTGCCTCTAAAATATTGTATGACGTAGTGTCTTTATCAACTTTTATTACAATAGAATGCCCACGTTGTAATGCAATTTGCTCAATAGCTTTTCCCATTTTTCCGTAACCTAGTAATGCAATTTTCATGCGCTAAAATTTAAAATCTAAAGTTAATCCTAAATTAGTTGTTGCATCAAATTGGTTAAAATTAAAATGCGGTTTTAATGCCAGATTATCATCTACATTAAACTGCAATAAATGTGCATCAACATTAGCATCAATAATATTTAATATATAAATACCAACTGTTATTAATAGCGAAAGTTCTTTGTTTCTATTTAATGTTTGTTGTGCTCTTATGAGTCCATCGTTCGAAATGTTTGGAGTTGTACCTGAGCCATAAAATTCATCGTCAGTAAAACCAGCTAGTCGTCTTTTAAAGGCATCTCGATAACGATTGTATTCATTATTGTTGTCTATATAAAAATATATTCCCGTACCTAATGCAGCATAAACTAGAGGGATTTTCCAGTATTTTTTATTGTATGCTTGTCCTAAACCAGGAAGTATAGCCGAATAAAAAGCTGCTTTTGAAGGAGACAACGGATCAATAGCTTTTCTAGACGTTGTATCTTGAACTACAACATTTTTATCACCTAAAGAAACTCGAGTAGATTTATCGTCATTTTGTGCGGAAATCATAAAAGGAAAAACGCAAAATGCAACTACATAAAGAAATTTATTTTGCACGTTGTACCAATTTTTTTATTCTATTAAAATCTTCTTCAGAATGAAAGGGAATAGTTATTTTACCACTTCCATTCTTAGACACTTTAACGTTTATTTTATGTCCAAAGTATTCCGAGATTTCTTTGATTCCTTTTTTAATGAACTTTGGAATGTCTTCTTTCTCAGAGGTGTCAACGACTTTATTTTTATGATAATTTCTAACTAAACTTTCGGTATCTCTAACAGATAGTTTATGAGTGAGTATTTTTTCGTAAATCTCTAATTGTGCCACATGGTTTTCAATATTTATTATAGCACGACCATGTCCCATGGAGATAAAACCATCTCGCATTCCTGTTTGTATAATGGGATCGAGTTTTAATAAGCGTAAATAATTGGCGATGGTTGAGCGTTTTTTACCTACGCGATCGCTCATCTGTTCTTGAGTAAGACTAATTTCGTTAATTAAACGTTGATAGGATAAAGCAATTTCTATAGGATCTAAATCTTGGCGTTGGATATTTTCAACCAAAGCCATTTCTAAGGATTCCTGATCATTAGCAATACGTATATACGACGGAATGGTTTTTAAACCAATATTTTTTGAAGCCCTGAAACGACGTTCTCCAGAAACTAGTTGGTACTTATTAAAAGCAATTTTGCGAACAGTAATAGGTTGAATAACACCTAATTCTTTTATTGAAGATGCTAACTCACGTAAGGATTCTTCATTAAATTTTGAGCGCGGCTGAAAAGGATTAACCTCTATGACATCTAATTCGAGTTCAACAATATTGCCAATAACTTTATCTGCATTCTTATCCTGAACCGACTTAATATCGTTTGTAGGGTCTTGTAAAAGAGCAGAAAGCCCTCTTCCCAAAGCTTGTTTTTTTGTTGCCTTCGCCATTAATCTCCGTTTTTATTGATAATTTCTTTAGCCAAACTTAAGTAATTTGAAGCGCCTTTACTACTTACGTCATATTTTATTATGCTTTCTCCATAACTTGGTGCTTCACCCAAACGTACGTTACGCTGTATTATAGTTTGAAAAACCATCTCGTCAAAATGTTTTTGAACTTCTTCAACCACTTGGTTGGATAGTCTTAAACGTGAGTCGTACATTGTAAGTAATAATCCTTCAATATCCAATTCAGGGTTATGAATTTTCTGAACACTTTTAATGGTATTAAGTAATTTCCCTAAGCCTTCTAAAGCAAAATATTCACATTGTATTGGAATCATAACGGCATCTGCAGCAGTTAATGCGTTAAGTGTTAGTAACCCAAGTGAAGGAGCACAATCTATTAAAATATAATCGTAAGCCGATTTTAAATGTGTAATCGCTTTTTTAAGCATATCCTCACGTTCTTCCTTATCTACAAGCTCAATTTCTATCGCTACTAAATCTATATGCGCGGGAATAATATCTACATTTGGAGAATTTGCAGTAATAATACATTCTTCTGCTGAACAGGTGTGTTCTAGAAGTTGGTAAGTTCCTGTTTCTATATTCTCCACATCAACTCCAAGTCCAGAAGTTGCATTTGCTTGAGGATCAGCATCAATCAGTAATACTTTTTTTTCCAGTACACCAAGTGAAGCTGCTAAATTAACTGAAGTTGTTGTTTTACCAACACCTCCTTTTTGGTTGGCAATTGCAATGATTTTACCCATTAAGTGATTAGGTTTTTATGCAGTAAAAATACGATTATTTACGAGTTTTAAAAATGGAACTTGTTAACATTTGGTCAACAAACAGATTGTTATTTTTCGTATAAAAAAGACACTAAGATTTGTTCTTATTTGCTCTAATCATTGTTTCAAGTTGATCCCACATTTCTTG
>CAZQBE010000016.1:0-17031 GCA_964591595.1 uncultured Flavobacteriaceae bacterium | reverse complement strand
CAAACTAAAATATCAAGAACTAACTAAGGGGTTTTACTATAACGTTTTCGTAAAATTTTGCTGTTAAGAATCACATAACAATGGGTTATTATAGTAGTAAAGTACTATATTTACAGCTCATAATTTTAGTATTATGGCGTTACACAAACTACTTGTAGACGATTTTAACGACGACACCTATTCTCTATTAGCAATACATTGTACTATAGAAGATTATCGCGTTGCATATCTTTTAAATCAATATTTACATATTAATTTAAAGCGAAAACTACAAGATTTAGATTTTAAATACGCATCATCATCATACTCAATTTATGAATGGGAAGATAGAGCACAACAAACAACATGGAATTTAATCTCTAATGTTTGTAAAAAAGAAGAAGATAGTTTAATAAGCACAGGATCGTTATTTGACTCTCAAGGTAAAATAACAAGAATACATAATTTAATGCCCGAACTTAAACAAGTAAATTATTTATTAAAGATTAACAATGGTGGCGGATTTATTAACGAGAAAGTAATTATACACAAAATACAAGAGATAACACAAATTGCTGCGGTTTATAGCATAGAGATATCACAATTAAAATCTAAAGACAATTTAATATTTAATTAATGTTGAATAAAAGAAAGAAAACTAAAATAGTTGCAACATTAGGTCCAGCAACCAGTAACAAAGAAACACTTAGAGCAATGCTTAATGAAGGGGTAAACGTGTTTCGCATTAACTTTTCTCATGCTAATTACGACGATGTTAAGGCACGAATTAAAATGATAAGAGAGCTAAATGAAGAACTGGGGTACAATGCTGCTATTTTAGGAGATTTACAAGGGCCAAAACTTCGAGTAGGCGTAATGCAAGAAGAAGTTGTTGTAAATGAAGGGGACGAATTAATTTTTGCTACAGGCGAAAAATTTGAAGGTACAAAGCAACGTGTTTATATGACCTACGATAGGTTTCCGCAAGATGCAAAACCAGGAGAGAAAATTTTATTAGATGATGGGAAGTTAATGTTTGAGGTTGTGTCATCCGATAAAAAAAGCGAAGTAAAAGCAAAAGTTATTCAAGGCGGACCATTAATGTCTAAAAAAGGGGTAAATCTACCAAACACGAATATTTCGCAGCCAGCACTTACCAAAAAGGATATTAAGGACGCCATTTTCGCTATAGAACAAAAAGTAGATTGGATGGCATTATCGTTTGTTCGTCATGCAGAAGATTTAATCCAACTGCAAGAGCTCATCAAAAAGCATAGTGACCATAAAATTCCAATTATAGCTAAGATTGAAAAACCAGAAGCAGTTGAAAACATCGATAAAATTGTAGCCTATTGTGACGGCTTAATGGTAGCACGTGGAGATTTAGGTGTAGAGATTCCAGCCGAAGAAGTGCCTCTTATTCAAAAACAATTGGTGTTAAGAGCTAAACGCGCCAGAATACCTGTAATTATTGCAACACAAATGATGGAATCTATGATTAATAGCCTTACACCAACACGTGCTGAGGTTAATGATGTTGCAAACTCTGTTATGGATGGCGCTGATGCTGTAATGCTTTCTGGAGAAACTTCAGTGGGGAGTTACCCGGTACAAGTTATAACACAAATGGCAAATATTATAAAAAGTGTAGAAGACTCTCCTTTAATAACTGTGCCACAAACACCACCACATATTCGAACCAATCGCTATATTACAAAATCTATTTGTTATCATGCGGCTCATATGGCAAATGAAATTAGTGCAAAAGCTATTTCTACTTTAACCAATAGTGGTTATACAGCATTTCAAATTTCAGCATGGCGTCCATCTGCACATATTTTAGTATTTACATCTAACAAACGCATACTTACGCAACTAAATTTACTATGGGGAGTGAAAGCTTTTTATTATGATAAGTTTGTAAGTACTGATGAAACCATTGAAGATGTAAACGCAATGGCTTGTAAAAGAGGATACTTAGAAGTTGGCGATATGCTTATTAGTCTTGCCGCAATGCCAATTAAAGATAAAGGCATGGTAAATACATTGAGAGTAACCGAAATTGAAACCTGTAGTTTTTAGGGTTTCGTTTAATGCTAAGATAATAAGCTGCCTAAAACTCAAACTTTAATTGTACGCTCACACTTTTTTGTTCTGGTTTTTTAGCTTTATCTGTATTGAGATTAGATAGAGAAATACCCAATAATCGCACTGAGTTATCCAATTTTTCCTGATATAACAAATCTTTTGCGGTTTCAAATATTATAGCATTATCACTCACAAAATAAGGCAAGGTTTTACTGCGTGTTTGTAAAGTAAAATCACTGTATTTTATTTTAAGTGTAATGGTTCTACCTGCCACTTTACTTTTTTTTAACCGTTTAGAAACTTCCTGCGCAATTTGATCAAGTTTTTTAAGCATAAATATTTCGCTTGTCAAATTATCGTAAAACGTACGTTCGGCAGCAAGTGATTTCCTAATACGGTTTGTTTTTACAAGACTGTTGTGAATACCTCTAACAACATGATAGTAATACTTTCCAGATTTTCCGAAATTAATTTCTAAAAATTCCAAACTTTTGGCTTTTAAATCGGTTCCTGTAAAAATGCCTTTTTGGTACATTTTTTTTGCAGTAACTTTACCAATACCATAAAATTTTCGAATATCAAGCTGTTCTAAAAAACTAAGAACTTCTTCGGGATTTACAGTTTTTTGTCCATTGGGTTTATTATAATCACTTGCTACTTTGGCTATGAATTTATTAATAGAAATTCCCGCAGAAGCCGTTAAACCCACCTCATCAAAAATACGTTGTCTAATGTCTTTAGCAATTAATGTGGCGCTTGGATTTCCTTTTTTATTTTGAGTTACATCTAGATACGCCTCGTCTAATGAAAGGGGTTCTACCAAATCAGTATAGTCAAAAAATATTTTTCGCACTTGTTTAGAAATTTCATTATATCTATCAAATCGTGGGCGCACAAAGATTAGCTGAGGGCATAATTTTATAGCCAAATTCCCTGCCATTGCACTTTTTACACCAAATTTTCGAGCCTCATAACTTGCTGCACTTACAACACCACGTTTGCCTCCACCACCAACAGCTAAGGGTTTTCCTTTAAGCTCAGGGTTATCCATTTGTTCTACGGAAGCATAAAAGGCATCCATATCTACATGAATAATTTTTCGTATTGGTAAATCGTCAGACATCCTGTAAATTTATAAATTCCTGTGAAAGCAGGAATCTTATTATCTTTGAAATAATTTTTATAATTAATAAGGTTCTTTCCGAGAGTTCGGGATTGTTAAAAATTAAAAAGATTCCCTCCCGATAGCTATCGGGATTAGGGGGAAATAAATATGATAGAAATAGAACGTAAATTTTTAGTAACTTCTAATGCCTATAAAGAGGAATCTTTTAAAAGCACAAGAATTATTCAAGGGTTTTTAAATACAGATAAAGACCGAACTGTAAGAGTACGATCAAAAGGAGATCAAGGGTTTTTAACTATAAAAGGAAAATCTACTAATAATGGTTTATCACGTTTTGAATGGGAGAAAGAGATTTCAAAGTCAGATGCAGAATCACTTTTGTTACTTTGCGAAGAAGGAATCATCGATAAAATACGTTATGAAGTAGAAGTAGGAAATCATATTTTTGAAGTCGATGAGTTTTCAGGAAATAATGAAGGCTTAATAGTTGCAGAAGTAGAATTAGATTCTGAGACGGAAACAGTAATAAAACCGAAATGGTTAGGTAAAGAGGTTACAGGACTATTACAGTATTACAATTCACAATTAAGCAAGCAACCTTTTAATACTTGGGAATAAAAAAATTATAACCCATTAAACTCATATTCACGTTCAACTTTACAAATTCTCACATTATACCAATTATACCATTGCGTTTTACCTTTTTGTTGAGCAATTAAATGATCAGAGTTTTGTTTCCAGTTTTTAATAGCGTCTAAATTTTTCCAATAACTAACCGTTATCCCAACATCTTCTCTAGCATTATCAATCCCTAAAAAACCTTTTTGAGTGTTAGCTAATGTTTCCATTTTAATAGCCATTTCTTGGTAGCCTTCAGTATTCTCGTTTTGTGTTGAGGTAAAGATAACTGCGTAGTAAGGTGTTTTAGTTTTCATTTTACACTTTTAATTTGTTCTTAAAGTAATTTTAATTCTTCATTTTGAAGTTTACGGCTTTCATTCCAATTATTAATTTGTAAAGCAATAAGAATACCAATAACCACAAGTACAATTTCGCCAATGGCGTATTTTAGGTATTTGCCTGTTTTTCCTGTTTCCATAAGATTGTAGCGTGTTTTTCTAAAGAGTTTAATCATAATTTTTTTTGTCTTGTCATTTCGAACGAATGTGAGAAATCTCACGATGAGCCTCCTCGTCTCTTCACTCTGTCGGAATGACAATTAATTACTCTTTATAAATCTTAACTTCCAGTTCTCCTTTATCATTCATAGTAGCTCTATACATTCCAGCGGTATTAAATTCGGCAACCATATTTCCGTTTTTATCAACAGCAACAATGCCACCATCACCTCCTAAGCCACCAACTTTATCAAAAATCACTTCATGAGCAGCGTCTTTTAAACTCATGCCTTTATATTCCATTAAGACAGAAATATCATGAGCAACCATTGCGCGAATAAAATATTCTCCCCAACCTGTACTCGATACTGCACAAGTTGCATTATTTGCATAGGTACCAGCACCAATTATTGGAGAATCTCCAATACGTCCCCAACGTTTATTCGTCATTCCTCCTGTTGAGGTTCCAGCAGCAAGATTGCCATATTTATCAAGAGCTGCACAACCAACAGTGCCAAATTTTGAATCTTTGATATCAGAATCATAAAAGGCAGCTTTATTATCAAGATGATCTTCTTTTTTCTCTTTTTCTTTTATTCTCAGGAGCGCCTTAAAACGTCTTTCCGTATAAAAGTAGCTTGGGTCAACAATTTGCAAACCCTGTTCTTCAGCAAAAGTTTCCGCACCTTTTCCTGAAAGCATTACATGAGGAGAATTATCCATAATAGCTCTTGCTAAATTAATGGGATTTCTAACGGTTGTTGTTCCAGCCGAAGCTCCAGCATTTAAGGTTTTTCCATCCATTATGGAAGCATCGTGTTCATTTGTTCCAGCGTTTGTAAATACAGCCCCTTTCCCTGAATTAAATAAGGGCGAATCTTCCATTACATTAATGGTTTTTTGTACTGCATCAAGGCTTGTTCCACCATTTTTTAAAACGTTATAACCAACGCGAATAGCTTCTTCAAGTTTAGCGTTATAAGCAGCTTCTTTTTCAGAAGTCATATTCTTTTTAAGAATTGTTCCTGCTCCTCCATGAATAATTATTGAGAATTCTGGTCGTTCAGGAGCTATAACGGGTTCTGTTTTTGCTTCATTTTTACAGGTATAAAGTGCAGTTGTTAAGGCTAAGAGAAAGATTAATTTTTTCATAAGAATGTAATTAGTGTTTTGTGATTTTAAAGGTACTATTTTATGATTCATTTCTGAATAACAAGATGTAATAAATTAGTATCTTCGCGACAAATTATTATAATAACGTAAATAAAAATAAATTATGGAAGCAGTTGCTACTGATTTCGGAATACAAGAAGCCCTTGACCAATTAGGAGTTAAAGCTATAAATGAAGGGGCATCTACAGGCTCTATTAATTTCTCAAACGGAGAAGAATTAGAATCATTTTCTCCTGTTGATGGGCAATTAATAGGCAAGGTAAAATCGACAACCAAAGAAGACTATGAAAAAATGATGGATACTGCAACCAAAGCATTCAAAACTTGGAGAAAAACACCAGCGCCTCAACGTGGTGAAATTGTACGTCAGTTTGGTGAGAAGTTGAGAGAGAAGAAGGAAGCTTTAGGTAAATTGGTGTCTTATGAAATGGGAAAATCATATCAAGAAGGTTTAGGAGAGGTTCAGGAAATGATAGATATATGTGATTTTGCAGTTGGATTATCGCGACAATTACATGGATTAACCATGCATTCTGAAAGACCAGGACACAGAATGTACGAACAGTATCATCCACTTGGAGTGGTAGGCATTATTTCGGCATTTAATTTTCCAGTAGCCGTTTGGGCTTGGAACACAGCATTGGCATGGATTTGTGGCGATGTTTGTATTTGGAAGCCTTCAGAAAAAGCACCACTTTGTGGTATTGCATGTCAAAATATAGCTGCTGAAGTTTTTGCTAACAATAATTTACCAGAAGGTATTTGTAATTTAATTAATGGTGATTATCATGTAGGAGAAATGATGACTAAAGATAATCGCGTGCCTTTAATTTCAGCAACTGGATCGATTAGAATGGGAAAAATCGTAGCTAAAGAAGTTGCCGGACGATTAGGAAAATCGTTACTAGAACTTGGCGGAAATAATGCCATTATAGTAACACCAGATTCAGATATAAAAATGACTGTTATTGGTGCTGTATTTGGAGCCGTTGGAACCGCAGGACAACGCTGTACTTCAACACGCCGATTAATTATCCATGAGTCTATTTACGACAAAGTTAAAACAGCAGTTTCTGAGGCGTACAAACAGTTACGTATTGGGAACCCATTAGATGAAAACAACCATGTTGGACCATTAATTGACACAGATGCTGTGAGAATGTACCAAACCGCTTTGGAGAAAGTAGTTGCTGAAGGTGGTAATATTGTTGTTGAAGGTGGCGTACTTGAAGGCGAAGGCTATGAAAGTGGTTGTTATGTAAAACCAGCTATTGCTGAAGCCCAACCACATTATGAAATAGTACAGCATGAAACGTTTGCACCAGTATTGTATTTATTAAAATATTCAGGAAGTGTTGAAAATGCTATAAATATTCAAAATGGAGTTGTTCAAGGACTATCATCAGCAATAATGACAAATAACCTGCGTGAAGCAGAAGCCTTTTTATCTGTAGCAGGATCTGACTGTGGGATTGCTAATGTTAATATTGGAACTTCAGGCGCTGAAATAGGGGGTGCTTTTGGTGGAGAAAAAGAAACAGGAGGTGGACGAGAATCTGGTTCTGATGCATGGAAAGTGTATATGAGGCGTCAAACCAATACCATTAACTATACTACAGATTTGCCTTTGGCACAAGGGATTAAGTTTGATTTGTAGAGATTACAAAAGATATATTTTTAAAACCGCTTCAAATGAAGCGGTTTTTTTATGGATAAAAAATACATTTTAGCTATACTTAACCTTCCTTAAAATACGAATAGATTCTTTATATAGTGCGTAGACTTCATTACTGTGATCTTTTAAATAAGGTTTTGCCTCATGAAGTTTATCTATGGCATCATGAAATAGATTAAGGTAACAAATTAAGTAGGTAACTGGAAGGTTTTTCAAATCTTGCTCTTCATTTTTATTAAGCGTGATACCCTTTTTCAGTTTTTCTAAAAGCGCATTATTAGCATTAAAAATATGATGTAATATTTTTTTGTCAAATTGAGGCGGTTCAAACAAAAGTTTGGTGGCAATTGTATAACTTACATTGTCTTCAAATTGAATTGTTGTTTCTTCTAATGGATAGTATTTATTAGAGTTTTGAAGACCCAGATTTACATATTCAATAATTTTAAACGAATGCTCATCTACCAATATAGATACTTCATCTAAGGTTGAAAAAAATAAACGCACTTGTTCGTTAATGAGCTCTATATCTACTCGAGATAAGAAGATATCATCCTTGGTCTCCATTTTTTTACCAGCCCAACACACTACAAAATACTCTTTAAACACTTTGTATTGTGGGTTGTAGTCTTTTCGATTGTTCAAAAAATGAAAAACACCATTTAGCGTGTGTTCAATATTGTTTTGGGCATGATTTTCTATTGCCAAAACAATTTCAGAATTATCATCTTTTATTTCAATGTCAAAGACTTTAGGCATACTCATGCTTCCATCTCTAAAAAACACCGATCCGCCATAATATTTCCAAATGTTTCTGCGTAAGGACGTTATTTTATCAATGGGTCTTATGGTTACCAAACCAACAACTTTGTCGCCAGATAAATGAGGAAAAGGAATATTTTCATACTGCACTATTGGAGGATTAGCCAAATATGCATTGATAAGGTTTTGGATTTTACTATCATCAAAAAAATCGACACCTACAATTTTGTTGTCTTCATCTTCAACGCCAATTACAATGTATGAATTGTTTTTTGGATTACTGTTGGAAAGTGCACAAATATGCTTTAAAAACTTTGCCTTTCCTTCCTTTATACTAATATCAATTTTTCGCTTTTTATCGTAAAAGCTATTCTCGTCATTATGAGCTAAAAGATGCTTTATTAAAAGGCGTTTGTTAATCATTGTTTTGTATTCCCAAGAAAGAGGAAGCCCATGCTTTAGTTTTATTTACTCAAATAGATTTCCCTCATTAAAAATAGCAAACAAAACGTTAAAATATCCTATATAGGCTGTAATTTTTAACCAATTATTAACAGCAAGCCATGAATAATTTTAACAATTTGCAGTGTTAAAAAAAGTGAGGTATATTCACGCTTTAAAAAAAACAGAAAATGATAGAAGATTCAAGTACAATTGACATTAAAACGATTAATGAGAAAATAGAAAAGGAAAGCGCTTTTGTTGATTTACTAACCATAGAGATGAATAAGGTAATTGTTGGTCAGAAACATATGGTAGAACGATTACTCATTGGACTACTTGGGCAAGGACATATTCTACTTGAAGGTGTGCCTGGACTAGCAAAAACACTTGCTATTAACACTTTAGCACAAGCAGTAGATGGTAGTTTTAGTAGAGTACAGTTTACACCAGATTTGTTACCAGCAGACGTTACTGGGACACTAATCTACAACATGAAATTAAATGACTTTTCTATTAAGAAAGGACCTATTTTTGCGAATTTTGTACTCGCTGATGAGATTAACAGAGCTCCAGCAAAAGTGCAATCGGCATTATTAGAAGCCATGCAAGAAAAACAGGTAACTATTGGAGACGAGACGTTTGTATTAGATAAGCCTTTTTTAGTAATGGCAACACAAAACCCTATTGAACAAGAAGGTACCTATCCTTTGCCGGAAGCGCAAGTGGATCGTTTTATGCTAAAAACCGTAATTGATTACCCTAAGCTAGACGAGGAACAATTAATTATAAGAGCCAATTTAAAAGGTGCTTTTGAAAAGATTAATTCAGTAGTGTCAATACAACAAATCCTTAATGCACAAAAAATTGTTCGTGAAGTGTATATGGATGAAAAAATCGAAAAATATATACTTGATATTATTTTTGCAACACGTTATCCAGAAAAATATAAACTTGCCGATTTAAAACCTTTAATATCTTTTGGCGCTTCACCACGTGGAAGTATTAATTTAGCCTTAGCTGCAAAATGTTATGCGTTTATTAAACGCCGTGGATATGTAATTCCAGAAGATGTTCGTGCCATAATACACGATGTATTGCGGCATAGAATTGGAATTACTTATGAAGCCGAAGCAGAAAATGTGACTTCCGAAGACATTATCAATAAAATTGTAAACGAAATAGAAGTACCGTAGGATTTCTGATTTAAAAATGACAAATAACGATTTGTGATTTCTTAAATATTAGAAGTTGTAAATCAAAAAGCTATTATTGTAAATTTAGAAATGGACACAAAGGAGTTACTAAAAAAAGTACGTAAAATAGAGATTAAGACACGTCGATTGTCTAATCATATTTTTGGAGGCGAATATCATTCTACCTTCAAAGGACGAGGTATGACTTTTAGTGAAGTACGACAGTACCAATATGGAGATTCAGTTCGAAATATCGATTGGAATGTTACAGCACGATATAACGAACCTTTTGTTAAGATTTTTGAAGAAGAACGGGAACTTACCATGATGCTTATGGTAGATGTTTCTGGTTCTGAATTGTTTGGTACAGAAGAACAATTTAAGAATGAAGTTGTAACAGAAATTGCCGCAACTCTTGCGTTTTCTGCAACTCAAAATAACGATAAGATTGGGCTCATTTTATTTTCAGAGGAAGTAGAATTATATATTCCGCCAAAGAAAGGGCGCTCTCATGTACTTCGTATTATACGCGAACTCATAGAATTTCACCCTAAAAGTAAACAAACCAATTTTGCTGAAGCATTGAAATTTTTATCAAGTGTTATGAAGAAAAAAGCAATTGTATTTGTGCTGTCCGATTTTATTACTGACGATTACAAACAAACGCTTAAAATTGTATCCAAAAGACATGATGTTACAGGTATTAGGGTGTATGATAAAGGAGAAGAGGCTATTCCAAACTTAGGAATGGTGCAAATGCAGGATGAAGAAACAGGAGAATTACTTTTGGTAAATACAGCCTCAAAGAAAGTAAGAATGAATTATGGTAAGTTTTATCACGAAAAAGTAGAATACTATACAGATAGTTTTACAAAGTCTGGCGCAGGCGTAATCAGCTGTCGTGCAGATGAGAGTTATGTAAAAAAATTATTGGGATATTTTAAACGCAGAGGGTAATCAGATTTTGGATTTATGAATTACGGTGTTAGATATAAGAATAATATAAAAGAGAAACAGAGCCCCTTCTTTGGTCTTCGGTCTTCAATCGTATTGTTTTTGTTCTTTGTTCTTTGTTCTTTGGTTTCTTTTGCGCAGGTTACTGCATCAGTAGATTCTACAGCGATAAAAATTGGAGAGCAAATTACCTATAAAATTCAAGTTGAGGTTGATACAACTAGTCTTGTGGTATTTCCTGAAGGACAAACGTTTCAGCCTTTAGAAATGATTGAATCTTATAAAATAGATACAACAAAACAAAGTGACAAATACAAGCTCATAAAAAGGTATGGATTAACTCAATTTGATTCTGGAGTATATACTATTCCTAGACAAAAAATTGTAATTGGAAGTCAAACCATATTTACAGACTCTATAAAGGTTGAAGTAAATACTATTGCTGTAGATACTACCAAACAGCCACTTTACAATATAAAACCTATTATTGAAGTTAATAAAAGCCCGAGTAAATGGTGGTTATATATTTTAATTACACTATTAATTATAGGTGTTGTAGGCTTTTTATTGTATTGGTTTATTTGGCGAGAAAAACCGTTAACAGAAGAAGAGAAAGTGGCATTACTCCCACCTTATGAAAGAGCGAAATTAGCGTTGCAAGAGCTGGATAAAACAAATTATTTAGAAAATGAAGAAATAAAGGACTATTATTCTGAACTCACGGGTATTATCAGAAAATATCTTGATGAAAAAGTATATGACCATGCTCTTGAAAGCACAACGGATGAGTTAGTTAATAGATTATTGCTATTAAAAGAGGGGAATCAAATCGATTTAAGTAAAGAGGATATAGCAAACATAGATAGTATTTTAAGACGTGCTGATTTAGTAAAGTTTGCCAAATCTAAACCAGATATTGCGCTAGCACAAATGGATAGAAATACTATTGACATGGAAATTGATCATGTTAAAGAAGCGCTTCCTGAGCCTACAGAAGAAGAATTATTAGCCGATATTAAATATCAAGAAGAATTAGCTAAAAAGCAAAAGCGAAGAAAAGTTATTATTACAGTTGTTGTTTCAGTTTTACTGTTAATTGGAACATTTGTTGGATTTTCAATACGTTATGGATTTGATTATGTAAAGGATAGTATTTTAGGGCATCCAACCAAAGAATTATTAGAAGCAAAAGATTGGGTTACTAGTGAATATGGAGCTCCGGGAATAACCATCACTACTCCAAAAGTACTAGAGCGCATGGCAGTAGCCATACCAGAAGAGCTTAAAGGGAAAGTACAAATAACGATGTTTGGCTATGGTAGTCTGCTAGGGCAATTTAGTATTGCAGTGAGTACTTCAAAATTCGCAAGTACTAAACCACCTGAATCAGGAGGAGAACAAAACAAAGTAGAGAACAAAATTGATTTAACTCAAGCAGCTGAAGGGAGCCTCAAGAATCTTGAGAAAAACGGGGTGCGAAACTTAATAACTAAGAATGAACAATTTATTACACCCAATGGACAGGAAGGTCTAAAAACGTATGGAACAGCAGATTTTCCTATACCAGGGCAAGATAAATTTGTAAAGGGGAAATACATATTATTAGGCTTTACTACCCAAAATATTTTGCAACAAGTAGTGCTTACTTGGAGGGTTAACGATGTTTATGCTGATGAAATAGTAGATAGGATTCTTAATTCGATAGAATTAATAAAATTAGAAAAAGAATAAATGTTAGAGGGGATAGAATTTTTAAATAAGCAAATGTTTTGGGTGTTTTTAATACTTCCAATAGTAATTCTATGGTATGTTTTAAAACACAAAAAACAAACTGCCGAGTTTAAAATATCGAGTATAAAAGGATTTAAAACAGTGAGGTCATGGTTGCCCAAACTTAAACATTTAATGTTTGCGCTTCGTTTATGTGCGTTAGTGCTACTTATTTTGGCATTAGCTAGACCGCAAACGGTAGATGTATCAACAAAAACTAAAACCACAAGAGGGATAGATATTGTTATGGCTATTGATGTGTCCGCAAGCATGTTGGCAAAAGATTTAAAACCCAATCGCTTGGATGCCTTAAAAGCAGTGGCAGCGCAATTTATTAAAGGACGACCTAATGACAGAATAGGATTGGTTGAATATGCAGGAGAGAGCTATACCAAAACACCTATAACTAGCGATAAATCTATTGTGTTGCGGTCTTTAAGAGACATAAAATACAATACCATAATTACAGGTGGAACAGCTATTGGAATGGGCTTAGCTACGTCTGTAAACAGATTAAAGGATAGTAAAGCAAAAAGTAAGATTATAATATTATTAACTGATGGCGTTAACAATTCTGGTTTTATTGATCCAAATACAGCAAGCGAATTGGCTGCAGAATATGGGATTAAAACATATACCATTGGGCTCGGAACAAACGGAATGGCATTATCTCCTATTGGAATTAATAATGGGATAATACAATTTGGTCGTGTTCAAGTAGAAATTGATGAAGATTTGTTAATGGAAATTGCTGACGCTACAGGCGGGAAATATTTTAGAGCAACCGATAATAAAAAACTAAAAGAAATTTATAAAGAAATTGATAAGCTTGAAAAAACTGATGTCGAAGAATTTAAATTCTATAATTATGAAGAAAAATTCAGACCATTGGTTTTACTAGCCGGATTGCTTGTAATAATAGAATTATTATTGCGATTTACAATTTTTAGAAGTTTCGTTTAAAAATAAATAAATTAAAAGTGCAGTTAGAAGAGAAAATATGGTTTTGGTTATTATTTATCATTCCTGTGATTATTGTGTTCTTTGTGATACTTCAATTATGGAAACTACATGCTCAAAACAAATTCACTAACAAGCGGTTATTAAAAAAATTAAGCCCCAATAGATCTCTATTTAAGCCCATCTTAAAACTAGTTGTTTTGTGCTTAGCGTTTGCGAGTTTAACAATAGCTTTAGTAAACCCTAAAGTAGGCACAAAATTAGAAACTGTAAAACGAGAAGGGGTAGATATTGTTTTTGCTGTAGATGTTTCTAAAAGTATGTTAGCCGAAGATATTGCCCCTAGCAGAATAGAGAAGTCTAAGCAACTCGTTACGCAAATCATAAATAATTTAGCAAGCGATCGTGTTGGCATAATTGCCTATGCAGGAAAAGCTTTTCCGCAATTGCCAATTACAACAGATTATGCTGCCGCTAAAATGTTTTTGCAAAGTATGAACACAGACATGCTATCGTCACAGGGGACAGCTATAGATGAAGCCATAAAACTAGCAAAAACTTATTATGATGATGAAGATCAAACCAATCGTGTGCTTATCATCATTTCAGATGGCGAAGATCACAATAACATAGCGTCTGCTATTGCAGAGGAAGCTAGTGATGAAGGGATTAAAATATTTACCATAGGCGTTGGTAGTGCAAAAGGAGCTCCAATACCAATAAAACGCAATGGCATAATACTTAACTATAAAAAAGATAGTTCAGGAGAAACAGTTATTACCAAGCTTAACGAAGAGGTATTAATAAAAATAGCCGAAGAGGCGAACGGACAATACATTAATGGGAAAAGTACAAGTGACGTTGTAGAAACTATTAGAGAGATATTAAATAAAATGGATAAAAAGGAGTTTGAAGCTAAACAATTCGCTGAATATAAAGACCAGTTTCAATGGTTTTTAGCATTGGGAATTTTCTTTTTATGTATTGATATCTTTTTATTAGAGCGTAAAACAGCGTGGTTGAATCGCTTAAATTTATTTAACGAAAATTTATAATTTCCACAAAAGCAGAAACCTTATTAATAGAAAGCAAATATTTAAAAATATGTATTTTATAAAACTTTTAACTGAAACAAAGGCTAGTGTTTTATAATTTAGTGGATTAAAATGAAAAAAGCAATAATATACATAGCGCTAGTAATCACAACGGGATCCTTTGCTCAGCAAAAGGATAAAGCCTTAAGAAAGTCGAACGATTTTATATTTGAAGGAAATACGTTGGTCAATGATGATTTTGTAGCTGCTGAAAAGGAATATAGAAAAGCCCTTTCAGAGAAACCAAATAATACTATTGGCGCCTACAATTTAGGAAATGCATATTATGAAACAGGTAATTTTGATGAAGCCTTACTACGTCATATAGAAGCAGCAAAACTAGCAATTACAAAGGCTGAGAAACACAAAGCATATCACAATATTGGAAATGTTTTAATGCAGAAAAAGCAATGTAAGGAAGCTGTTGAAGCGTTTAAAAATGCGTTACGCAATGATCCAACCGATGAAGAAACAAGGTATAATCTTGTAGTAGCAAAGGAATGCGCTGAACAGCAGCAACAAAATGAAGACCAGAACAAAGATAAAGAAAAGAAGGACGAGAAGAAGAAAGATGATGATAAGAAAAAGGATGACCAAAAGAAAGACGAAGGCGAGAAAGATAAAAAAGATGGAGATGAAAAGAAAGATGATAAAGTAAAACCTAAAGATGAAAAAGAGAATAAAAAAGAAGGAGACCCTAAAAACGAAAAGAGACAACAACAACCTCAACCAGGAAAATTATCACCTCAACAAGTAAAAAACTTGTTAGAAGCAATGAATAACCAAGAAAAAAAGGTTCAGCAAAAAATAAATGCTAAAAAAACCAAAGGGAAAAAGGTTAAAACCGAAAAGGACTGGTAAACCCTATATTTGTCATTTTTACATCAGTGAAAATACCGAACTAATTTCAAATGAATTTTAAAAACAAAATAGTATTATTTCTATTTCTACTTACCGTAGGTTTTGCCTCTGCTCAAGTTACCTTTGAAGCTAAAGTGAGTAAGAAAAAGTTAGGTATAAACGAACGCTTACGAATAGATTTTATAATGAATAAGGATGGAGATAATTTTATTCCACCAAGTTTTAAAAATTTTACTATTGTTGGTGGCCCAAGTCAATCTATTAACAATTCATGGATTAATGGTGTAAGATCATTTACAAAAACATACAGTTATTTTTTAGCGCCTAAAAAAAGAGGAATTTTTACTATTAATCAATCCACAATAGAAATAGAAGGCGAAACATATAAAACAGTACCTATTAAAATTCAGGTTACGGCTGCAGTAGATAAGCCAAAGGACCCTAATGACCCCAATTATATAGCTTCTCAAAATATTCATTTGGTAGCTGAAATTTCTAAAACGAATCCGTATTTAAACGAAGCGATTACAATAGTCTATAAGCTGTATATATCGCCCAATACAGGTGTGGAAACTTGGAGAGAATTAGACAATCCAAGATATAGTGATTTTTGGAGTCAGAATATCAATATGAAGGAATTAAAATTGGTAAATAGCACTTATAAAGGTGAAGATTACCGATATGTTATTTTGCGCAAAACAGTACTTTATCCTCAAAAAACAGGAAAATTAAATATTGAACCTTTAACCTTAGATATTAAAGTACAAGTACCTACAAATAGGCGTGACATCTTTGGTGGTAGACTGATGAAAACTGTACACAGAACAGTTGCTGCAGGGAATAGAACCATTAATGTGAAGCCGTTACCCGAAAAAGGTAAACCTACAGATTTTTCTGGAGCTGTTGGAGATTTTAATTTTAAGGTAACTACCAATAAGCGCCAATTAAAAGCGAGTGAAGCGTTTCAGGCGAAGATTCAAGTTATTGGAAAAGGAAATCTAAAATTATTTAAATTACCAAAACTTAAACTACCTAGCTCCTTAGAAGTTTATGAGCCTGAGCATAGCGAAAATGTATCAACCAACTTAAAAGGCATGCAAGGGAGCATTTCAGATTCATATACAATTGTGCCTTCAGCTCAAGGAAAATACCCAATACCTAGAGTGGTGTTTTCCTATTTTGACTTAAAAACAAAAAGCTATAAAACAATTACTTCAAACGAAATTGTAGTTGATGTTACCGAAGGTCCTACAAGTGAAAACTCTACCGATATAAAAGGATCTACAAATACTGATAAACAACCTATTGAGCTGTCTAATAATCAATTTTTATCTTTTAAAACAAAAACTAGTTTTATACCAAAAAAACCAACTTACTTTTTTAAGTCTAATTGGTTTTGGTATTCATTATTACTGCCGTTTTTAGTAATTCCTATGGCTATTATTGTAAGGCGTAAAAAAGACAAAAGAGACAATGATATTGTTGGGAATAGAATTAGAAAAACAAATAAATTAGCACGTAAATATTTAGGTGATGCTAAGAAAAACTTAGGACATAAAGAAGCGTTTTTTAATGCGTTAGAAAGAGCTTTACATAATTATTTAAAGGCAAAGCTAAATATTGAAACAAGTGATTTTAGTAAAGATAAAATTCAACAATTATTAAAAGAAAAGAGAGTAGATGAAATGACTATAAAAGAATTTAGCAACCTCCTTGAAAGTTGTGAGTTGGCTAGATATACACCTTTTTCTAATGTAGAAATGCAGCAGGATTATGATAAGGCATCTAAAGTTATTTCGGCAATAGATAAACAAGTAAGATAGAGTAATGTATG
>CAZQBE010000015.1:0-17066 GCA_964591595.1 uncultured Flavobacteriaceae bacterium | reverse complement strand
ATTCTTTGACATTGCCATCATCTTCAATAATACTTTTTGTGATGTAATAAAAGGTTAAACCAGCTGCTTTTTTCCCACTTGGCAACACAACAATGTCATTGGTTCTTCCAACAAGTTTTTCTAAGATAGGCTTTCGAAATGTACTTTTTTTTGAAATTACACCAATGTCTCCAATATCATATCTAATAAATGGATGTGCTTTATTGTATAAAGAGGTAATAACAATACGCCCTTCTTTTCCATAAGGCAAGGGATTGTTATTTTTGTCTAAAATCTCCACAAAGAGCGTTTCACTATTAAGTTGCCATTGATTATTTGGGTTTTGAAATGCAATAAGATCCAATTCGGAAGCCCCGTATTCATTAATTACATGGACTCCAAACTGTTTTTCTAAAAGAGCTTTGTCATCATTAAATAACATTTCAGCGGTAACAATGCACACTTTTAGTGTTGGACAAACCTGCTTTAAAACAACACCTTTTTTTTGTAAAAATTTTGCGAATTGCACTACCGCGCTTGTGTATCCATTAATGTAGTCAAACTTTAAAACACTAAATTTTTGTAAACAACGGTCAAATGCGGAATCACTTAAATCGAATATTGAAAACCGATAACGGTTACCAAAAAAGTCTTTAATACGTTCTTTATAATAGCCCTTTTTATCTAAAGGGACGCCATAAAAACGCGCTTGTTTGGAATGATTAAAATCCAGAAAATACCACAAAAACCGATCTTGAATCTCGGCCCAAGTCATAGCATGGCAAAATTTATCTTTGGCGAAAATAAAAGGGTCACCAGAAGACCCCGAAGTTTTGTTTATATAAACAGTTTTCTCTGTAAAATTAACAGAAAGACGTTTATGTAATGGTTGTTGCAAATCGCGTTTTGTCATTACGGGAACACTATTCCAGTCTAAAGCATCAGCACGACTAGCAAAGGATTTATAAAACGTATTATTTGCTAAGTGATAAGTTACAATATTTTCCTTTTTTTGTTTAATATAAGCTTTAAATTCAGTATCGTTTTTCTTCTGAATCTCCCGCAATAATTGCTTCGCTTTCAGGATAGGAAAACCATTTAAACGCAACGAAAGATTAAATAAATTTAAAGACAAAATATTGATATAATGTTTTTGTAAATTAATTATTTTTTAAGCGTAAAAGCAATTATTTTTGCACTTTATAAAAACACAACACAATGAATATCTTAATTCTAGGCTCTGGCGGAAGAGAACATACCTTCGCTTGGAAAATTTCACAAAGTCGGTTATGTAAGCAATTGTTTGTAGCGCCAGGGAATTCTGGCACTTCTAAAATTGCAAGGAATATAGATATAAGTGTTACTGATTTTGAGTCAATCAAAGTTCTAGTGTTAAGTGAAAAGATCACTATGGTTGTTGTTGGTCCAGAAGACCCATTAGTAAGAGGGATTTATGATTTTTTCATAAACGATAAAGACTTAAATCATGTTATGGTTATTGGCCCACAAGCCAAGGGCGCACAATTGGAAGGCAGCAAAGAATTTGCTAAAGAATTTTTAATCAGACATCATATTCCAACGGCAGCATATAAGAGTTTTACTAAGGAAAATGTTGAAGACGGCTATTCATTTTTAGAAACACTTAATCCACCTTATGTACTTAAAGCCGATGGATTAGCAGCAGGGAAAGGGGTTCTTATTTTAAATAGTTTAGACGAAGCCAAAGGAGAGCTAAAGCAAATGCTGGTTAAATCAAAATTTGGAGAAGCCAGCACTAAGGTTGTTATAGAAGAGTTTTTGGATGGTATTGAATTAAGCTGTTTTGTGCTTACTGATGGGAAAGATTATAAAATATTACCAACAGCAAAAGACTACAAGCGTATAGGTGAAGGTGATACAGGGTTAAATACTGGTGGTATGGGTGCAATTTCTCCAGTACCTTTTGCAGATAAAACATTATTGACAAAAATTGAAGAGCGTATAGTAAAACCAACTATTTTAGGACTTCAAAAGGATAGTTTACCATACAAAGGATTTATTTTTATAGGACTCATTATGGTGGGTAACGATCCATTTGTAATTGAATATAATGTGAGAATGGGAGATCCGGAAACTGAAGTGGTTTTACCAAGACTTAAAAATGACTTAGTCGAAATATTTCAAGCAATTGGGAATAGAACTTTAAAAGATATAGATATTGAAATTGATGAGCGTTCAGCAGCAACTATAATGCTAGTATCTGGAGGCTACCCAGAAGCTTATGAAAAAGGAAAAGAAATTACGGGTATTGAATCTATTTCTGATGCAATAGCATTTCATGCAGGAGCAAAGATTGAGAATAGTAAAGTAGTGACCTCGGGAGGGCGCGTTATGGCAATTACATCTTTTGGAAAAGATTACAAAGAGGCATTAACAAAAACCTATCAAAACATTGAAAAACTACATTTTGATAAAATGTATTATCGTAAAGATTTAGGTTTTGATCTATAAGTAAGAATGAGATGTAATACTTTTATCTTCTTCACCATTATCATTATAGGATTTTAATTGTTTCATCCAATATATAAATGCTGAGAAACCAATAATAATTAAAACCCAAGACACTATATTAGCTGCCCACCAATTGTCAAGTTGTATTTCCCTCAAAGCATCGTAAGGTGCAAATAAAACATTTACAAATAAGTCCTGTATGGCATAAAAAAAATCTTTCATTGGGTAATAATCTTATATTTATAGTGCAAAACTACATATTTTTTTCGTTTTAAATTTTAAAAGAATCAAAAAAATAGAGTAATTTCCCTTTGCCTGTGATTTAATTATTTTGAACATCAGAAAAAATCCAGAAACGCTTTAAATGATTACAAGATTTTTTAAAACATCTAAGCCGATACATTTAGTAATAATAGTTCTATTTGCACTAATGGTATTCATTATTACAAGCCTAGGTAATATCAATGAAGGGTTAAGTTTTGGAACTGCAATAAAAGCGCTAAGTAAATACAGTGTTATTTTAATCTCTATACTTACATTGAGTTTTTTAGTAAAGAAAAACAAACTCACTAAGAACAACAATTATGATGTTTTGATTTATGGGTTGCTACTAGCAATTTTACCAATAACCATGCATGTTACTAATATTTTATTAGCTAATTTTTTTATTCTTTTAGCATTACGTCGAATAATTAGTGTAAGGTCTAATATTAGTGTAAAAAAGAAGCTATTTGATGCTGCTTTTTGGATTGCAATAGCCACATTATTTCATTTTTGGGCAATTCTATTTTTCGTTTTAATAATTGCAGCACTGTTGTTGTATTCTATAGCTCATTTTAAAAATTGGATTGTACCTTTTATAGGCGTGCTTGTTGTTATGCTAATTACAACAAGTTATTTCGTTGTTGTATATGGAAATTTTGAAGAATTATTTAATTATTTGGAAACCATAAGTGCTAGTTTTTCAAGTAAAACTTTAACAACGCTAACTTTTGAAGTATCAATTATTGGAGTTCTTGGAACATGGGCGTTAATTTTTTACAGCATTAATCTAAGACAGAAACAAAAAGCATATAGACCAATGTATATGCTTATTCTTATTGCTTTTTTAATAGGCCTAGTGATAATTTTTATTTCGCCAAATAAAGATGGGAGTGAGTTTCTTTTTATATTTCCAGTTCTAGCAATTATAATAGCGAATTATTTAGAATCGGTTAAGCAACCTTGGCTGGCAGAATTATATGTGTGGGTTTTAATTTTTACGCCAATTACACTTTTAATGCTGTAGCTTACTCCCAAAAGCTAAATCACCAGCATCACCTAATCCAGGAATAATATAGCCCTTATCATTCAGTTTTTCATCTACAGTTGCAATCCATAAATGTGTGTTTTTATCAAACTGTTCACTTACAAAATCAACACCTTTTTGAGCACCAATAACACAAACCAGATGCACTTCTTTTGGAGTTCCAAACGGTTTTAAAGCTTGAAATGTGGCAAGCATTGATTGACCTGTTGCTAACATAGGGTCTGCTAAAATAAGCGTTTTGTTTTCTAAACTAGGACACGCCAAGTATTCTACAACAATTTCAAAACTTTCAGGATCATGTCTGTGATGTCTATATGCTGAAATAAAAGCGTTTTCTGCATCATCAAAATAATTGAGCAATCCATTATGTAATGGAACACCAGCCCTTAAAATGGAACATAATACAATGTCGTTGTTAAGAATGGCAGTAGGTTTTTTACCTAAGGGAGTTTCAATAGTTTCAGAATTGTAATCTAAAGTTTTACTCATTTCATAACCAAGAATTTCACCAATACGTTCAATATTTCTTCGAAAACGCATTCTGTCTTTTTGGGTGTTAATATCTCTAATTTCAGAGATAAATGTATTTAGTATGGAGTTTTCTTCAGATAAGTTATGAATATGCATAGACCCTGTTTTTTTGAACTGTAAAGTTAACTAAATAGACTTATATTTGTACTTTAAATTAGTTAATGATATGTTTTCAGAAAAGGCAAATACTATTTTTCAAGAGGTGATAGGCACGTATAAAGTATTAAATACTGTTGACCAACCGTTTACTAATATCTATGATAAGGAGGAAGATGTTATTGCTCATTTACTGTATAGAAAATGTTGGATAGATACTGTGCAATGGGCTTATGAGGATATTATTAGAGACCCAAATATCAATCCTGAAGCTGCACTAAAATTGAAACGCATGATTGATGCATCCAACCAAGACAGAACCGACACTGTTGAGTATATTGATAGTTACTTTTTAGATAAATATAAGGATGTAGTGGTAAAACCAAATGCAAAAATAAACTCTGAAAGTCCCGCTTGGGTAATTGATAGGTTATCTATTCTGGCATTGAAAATTTATCATATGCATTTAGAAACAGTGCGTGAGGATGCCACTCCCGAACATAAAGTGAATTGTCAAAAAAAATTAAAGGTACTATTAGAACAACGCAAAGATTTATCTACAGCACTTGACGATTTACTTGAAGATATTGCAAATGGCGATAAGTATATGAAAGTTTACAAGCAAATGAAAATGTATAATGATGATGAGCTTAACCCGGTTTTAAGAGGGCAAAAGTAATTTTTTCCTGCGAAAGCAGGAATCTCATTTTGCAATAGAAAATGCAAAAACTACCAAAACATATTCTAGTTATTCGTTTGTCTGCCATGGGAGATGTGGCGATGATAGTACCTGTTTTAAGAGCCTTTACACGACAATATCCAGACATAAAGATTACAGTACTCACACGAAAATTTTTCACTCCTTTTTTTAGAGATTTAGATAATGTTCAAGTTTTTCACGCAGATGTTAAAGGGAAGCACAAAGGGGTGTTAGGGCTTTATAAGTTGTCAAGATCGCTTAAAAAGCTTAAAATTGATGCCGTTGCAGATTTACACAATGTACTGCGAAGTAATATTTTAAAATTCTTTTTTTCCGGCACAAAATATATCCAGATAGATAAGGGAAGAACAGAAAAAAAAGCGTTAACCTCTGGAAAACAGTTTCAGCAACTTAAAAGCACCCATGAACGCTATGTCGAAGTTTTTGAGCAATTAGGGTTTAAAATAAATCTATTAAACCCAGTATTTCCTGAGCCACATCCTTTAAGCGATAAGATATTAGATAGTATTACCAGAGATAATGAAAAGCGAATTGGCATTGCGCCTTTTGCTGCATTTGAAGGGAAAGCATATCCCCTAGATCTCATGGAACAAGTAATTGAAGAATTTTCAAAATCGTATTCAATATTGCTTTTTGGAGGCGGACAAAAGGAGATAGAGATTTTACATAATTTTGAAGCTAAGTTTGAAAATGTACACTCAGTTGCTGGAAAATTATCTTTAGATGAAGAACTGGATGTAATTTCTAATTTGGATGTGATGATTTCTATGGATTCTGGGAATGCCCATATAGCTGCTATGCTTGGTATAGAAGTAATTACACTTTGGGGCGTGACACATCCATTTGCGGGATTTTATCCGTTTAATCAAAGCAAGGAAAATGCAATATTAGCAAACAGAAAAGTGTTCCCACGAATACCTACTTCAGTTTATGGTAATACATTCCCAGAAGGATATCAAGATGCCATTCGCTCAATTACACCTCAAGATATTATTACTAAAGTAGAGTCTATAACACAAAAAAGCCTTACTTAAAAAGCAAGGCTAGATTAAACGTTTTAATAGACATAGATAATCCTAAAAATGGTTAACGCTTAAATCTTTAACTAATGTATTTGTTTTTGGTACAGCTAAAAAACAATTCGTAAGAAATTATTTATAATATTCGATAAAGAGCACACTTTATCTGTTTATGAGAAAATAAATCGGATGAAATACACTTTTGCTATTAACGCTTGTCTATAAAATTTTTAAGAAAGTCTAACTAAACAGCATCATAATCTACAATAATGGTAGGTGTATCAGGATGTGCTTGACAGGTTAAAATTAGTCCTTCTTCCAATTCGCTATCGGTTAAAATATTGTTTTGGCGCATAGTTGCTTTGCCCTCAACAAGTTTAGCAATACAACTACTGCAGATACCTCCTTGGCACGAATAAGGCGCATCAATATCATTATCTAAAGCTGCTTCAAGAATAGATTGCTTTTGAGACATTTCAAAAGTGGTTTCTTCGTCGTCTACAATAATGGTAATTTTTGTATTACCACTAGTTCCCGATTCATCTTTAATTTCAGCAGGTTTTGCAGCTTTAAAAAGTTCGTAATGAATAGAATCATCAGCAATATGATGTTCAGTCAATACATCTTTTATAGTATGAATCATACCCTCTGGACCACATAGGTAAAAGGCGTCAATGCTAATATGTTTATACTCGTTTTTTACAATAAGATTAACTGTGCTTTTTTCAATACGCCCAAAAATAGCATCATCTTCTTTGGCTTGACTAAATACAAATTTAATTGAGAAGCGATGATTATAATTATGCTGTAATTCTAAAAGTTCATTTAAGAACATGGTGTCTTTGGTGGTTTTATTTCCGTAAACCAAAACTATTTTGCTGTTAGGTTCTTCTTCTAAAACACATTTTATGATGCTTAAAACAGGCGTTATACCACTACCTGCAGCAAAAGCAGCAATAGTTCTTGAGGCATTTTTGTTAGGTATAAAAACAAAGCGCCCTTTAGGAGGGGCGACCTCTAAGACGTCTCCAATTTGAAGGTTATTATTTGCATATGCCGAAAACGTGCCGTCTTTTACTTCTTTTACAGCTATTTTAAGCAAATCACTTTTTGGCGATGAACACAACGAATAATCGCGCCTTACTTCATTATTATTAATATTCGTTTTTAAAGTAATGTATTGCCCAGCTTTAAAAGCGAAGGTTTTTTTTAAATCTTGTGGCACATCAAAAGTGATACTTACAGCTTTATCCGTTTCCTTTTGTATATCTTTTATAGAGAGTTTATGAAATTGAGACATGTTCTTTTTTTGGCAAAAATAGTGAAGTAAAAAATTAATTTTAGATTTGCGTGTAACAATTTGGATATTAAGACAACAAATAAATCATATACCATCAAAAAACTATGATTAAACGATTTATAAGTTTAGAGTGGAAGCAGTTTAAAAGGGCTTCATATTTTCAAAAAGGACTTGCCATTAAGATTTTACTTTTCCTAGCAGTCATATATTTTGGAGGCATAGCCATTTTTATGGGAGGTCTCATGTTCTTTCTTTTAAGAAAGACGATGCCAGAGATAGACCCCATTGTTACAGTAAATAATTTTTTAGTGTATTGGGTGTTAGCTAATTTGGCGATTCGCTTTTTTATGCAACAGTTGCCAGTAATGAACATTAAACCGTTGATGATAATTCCAATAAAACGAAATGTGGTTATTCATTATTTATTAGGGAAGACAGTACTTTCTTTTTTCAACTTCATTTCACTGTTTATATTTCTGCCTTTTTGTATTGTTTTGCTAATACAAGATTATCCTGTTTTAAATGTAATTAGCTGGTTTTTATCCATTATGTTTTTAACAATGGCAATTAATTTTGTTAATTTTTTAATTAATAAAAACAACACTGTTTTTTATGTTATAATTTCAGTCTTAGTCGTTTTAATAGGATTAGAATTTTTTGAAATTTTTAAGATTTCAGAGTCCATAGGACTTGCATTTAATAGTTTATATAAAAACTCATATTTAGTTGTAATTCCATTATTGTTAATGATTGGCTTATATAAAGTAAACTTCGATTTTATAAGAAAAGGATTCTATTTGGATGATACGGTTTCTAAAAAAGCCGAGAAAATAAATGAAACAGATTTAACGTGGATGAATCGCTTTGGAAGTATTGCGCCATTTCTTAAAAATGATGTAAAATTAATTTCCCGTAACGCAAGACCAAAACAAGTTATGATGATGTCGTTCTTCTTTTTGTTTTATGGATTAATTTTTTACACTCAAGAAGTATATATGGAAATGCCTGCTTTTTTAGCCTTTGCATCAATGTTTGTAACTGGTGGATTTTTACTGAGCTTCGGACAATTAGTGCCATCTTGGGACAGTGAATATTATAAATTATTGATGAGCCAAAATATCCCTTATAAAAAGTACCTAGAGTCTAAATGGTATTTAATGGTAGTAGCTGTTGCAGTATCATTTATTTTAAGTACTCCATATTTATATTTTGGATGGAAAATTTTTGGAATGATTGCCGCAGGAGCATTATTTAATATTGGATTAAATACGTTTATAACTTTATTTGGAGGAGCATTAAATAGAGTCCCAATTGAGCTTAATGTAAAAGCAAAAGCGTTTAGTAATACCAATGGATTTAACCCAACCCAAATGCTTATAGCTCTACCAAAACTAGCGCTTCCAATGATTCTTTTTTATATCCCTTATAATGTGTTTAATTTTGAAGCAGGGTTAATTGTATTGGCTTCAAGTGGTGTTTTAGGAATAGTATTTAAAAATTTCTTTTTAAATAAAATAGAAGGTATATATCAAAAAGGGAAGTATAAAACAATAGCTGCTTTTGCAGAAAAAAAATAAGTATAATAAAACCAAAATAAAACAATGATAACCGTTAGTAATTTATCAAAATCATATAAAGGCGTACAAGTATTAAACATAGAAAATTTAGACATTCCAAAAGGACAAAGCTTTGGCTTGGTTGGAAATAATGGCGCAGGGAAAACTACATTTTTCAGTTTGCTACTAGATTTAATTCAGCCCACAACAGGACATATTAAAAGCAAAGATATTTTAGTAAACGAAAGCGAAGACTGGAAACCGTTTACCTCTTCGTTTATTGATGAAAGTTTTTTAATAGGCTATTTAACCCCTGAGGAATATTTTTATTTTATTGGAGAGCTTCGTGACCAAAACAAATCAGAGGTTGATAATTTGCTAGCACAGTTTGAAGACTTTTTTCATGATGAAATACTTGGTAAAAAGAAGTATTTAAGAGATTTAAGCAAGGGCAATCAAAAAAAAGCCGGTATTGTAGCAACACTTATTGGAAACCCAGAAGTGATTATTCTTGATGAGCCTTTTGCAAATCTAGATCCAACCACTCAAATCCGCCTCAAACAAATTCTAAAAGACCTTGCTCAAAAACAAGGCGTTACAGTTTTAGTGTCCAGTCATGATTTAATGCATGTTACTGAAGTGTGTGAGCGTATAGTAGTTTTAGAAAAAGGAGATATTGTAAAAGATTTAGCAACAAGTGAAGCTACTTTAAGAGAATTAGAGGAGCATTTCACAAGCGCGTCTTTTGGCTAAAAGTCAGCTATTTTTGTAGTTTAATAGAAAAAGATGATTATTTTTACGTTTTTACATAATATTATGTAAAGCTTTTAGTTATTCATTTACTAAACACACCAACGTTGAAGACCTCTTTTAAAGCCATATCTACACTCATTGTATCTGTTATTTTAATAACAGGGTGCTCCCGTAAAAAAGACACTTTTGTAAGTCGAAATCTTCAAGCCGTAGCCACCGAATTTAATGTGTTGTATAACGGTTATATTGCATTAGAACAAGGAAGGGCAGATTTAAACAATGCGTATTCAGACAATTATTGGGAGATTTTACCCATAGAGCGTATGCAAATTACGGATGAAATTGTATTGCCTGGACAATCAAAAAACGACAATTTTGCAAGAGCAGAAGAAAAAGCGATTAAAGCCATACAAACGCATGGTATGAATATTAAAGGGAAAGAAAAAAACCCTCAAATAGACGAGGCTTATCTACTTTTAGGAAAGGCGCGGTATTTTGACCAACGATTTGTACCTTCATTAGAAGCCTTCAATTATATTCTTTATAAATACCCTGCGAGTGATAAAATAAATCAAGCTCGTATATGGAGAGAAAAGGCAAATCTTCGTTTAGATAATGATGCCTTGGCAAAAACCAATCTTGAACGTTTACTATATCAAGAAGAACTAAAAGGACAAGATTTGGCTGACGCCACATCAATGCTAGCGCAAACGTATATTAACACGAAAGCGTTAGATAGCGCGATTACACAATTAGAAATTGCTTCTAATGCTACAAAAAGCAATGATGAACGCGGCCGCTATAGATTTATCCAAGGACAGTTGTACAATGCTTTAGGAAAGAAGGATAGTGCCAACGTCGCTTTTAATAAAGTGATTGAGCTTAACAGAAAGACGCCTAGAATTTATATGATAAGCGCCCAAATAGAAAAGGCTAAAAATTTAAAAATTAATAAAGGAAGTAAAATAGAGTTCTTAGAACTTTTAACTATTCTAGAAGAAGATAGAGAAAATCGTCCATTTTTAGATAAAATCTATCATCAAATTGCAGAATTTCATAAGCAAAACGAATCAGACACTTTAGCTGTTACGTATTATAATAAATCTTTAAGAACAGGGTCTCAAGACAAATATCTAAACGCGATAAATTATCAAACTTTAGGAAACATGAGTTTTGATGAAATAGCATACAAAGACGCTGGAGCGTATTACGATAGCACAATGCTTAATTTAAAGAAGAATACCAAGCTGTTTAGAGCCATTAAAAGAAAAAGAGACAATCTTGATGATGTTATTTATTATGAAGATGTAGCACAACGAAATGACAGTATTTTAAGTTTAGTAAATCTATCAGAAGAAGAGCGTTTGGCATATTTTACAAAATATACAAATGCATTAAAGGAAATTGCAGAAGCGCTTAAAGAAAAAGAAGAGAAGGCACAGAAAGGGTTGTTAACAGCCAACAATAAAATAGGTGGAAATCCCGGAAATAAAGGAAACTCATCTGCATCCTTTTATTTTTATAATCCCGTAACAGTTGCCTATGGTAAAAACGAGTTTTTAGTAAACTGGGGAGAACGACAACTTGCAGATAATTGGAGATGGTCTAATAAGGGAAGTGCAACCTCTAACGCAGTTGTTGTAAATGAAAATGTAAAAAATGCTTCAGAAGAAGAAAAATTTGACCCCAATTTTTATATAGCACTTATTCCTACTGAAGAAAAAGTTATTGATAGTTTAGCCAAGGATCGCAACTTCGCTTATTATCAATTAGGTCTCATCTATAAAGACAAGTTTAAAGAATACAATTTGGCAAAAGACAAACTACAAGCCTTGTTAAAAAACAATCCTGAAGAACGACTTATTTTACCTTCAAAATATAATTTGTTTAAAATTTATGAATTACTAGGTTTAAGTGGAGAGGCTGAAATTGCAAAAAAGGATATCATATCAAATTATCCAGATTCTAGATATGCTACAATCTTATCTAATCCAGACGCAGTTTTAGCAGAAGACGAGAACAGTCCTGAATACATTTATGAGAATCTTTACAGACAGTTTGAAAAGCAAGAGTATTTAGATGTTATATCTAATTGCGATAAATACATAACCATGTTTGAAGGCGAAGCAATTGTGGCAAAATATGAATTTTTAAAGGCTGTTTCTAAAGCACGAATATATGGTTATGAAAGCTATAAAGAAGCTATAAATTATATTGCTTTAAACTACCCAAATAGCCCAGAAGGGAAAAAGGCTGAAGAAATGACGCAAAATGTAATGCCATTACTTGCTAATAAAGAATTTGAAGATGATACAAACGCTAAACATTTTAAAGCCATCTATCAATTTGTTGATACACCTGATGAAGAAGTAGATAAATTTATTAAATTTCTGAACGAAGGCATTAAAAAAGTGAATTACTATGAGTTAAGTACCTCGAAAGACATTTATAATAATAACACTGTTTTTGTTGTGGTTCACGGATTGTATAGTAAGGAATCAGCAGTCGGGTTTACAGAGATATTAAAGGGGAGTAAACATGAAATAAAAAGAAATCCTATTGGTATTTCGTCTCAAAATTATAAAGTTATTCAAATTCACAAAAACTTAGAATCATATTTAAAATCTCTATAGAAACACAAATTAATAGCAAATAATCATGTTTTCAGACAACAAAAAAGGAAGAGAATCCCTAGAGGCCTCAACACAACAAAACAGAATAGCTCAAGGCACTACAATAGTCGGCGATATTGTGAGTGAAGGAGGCTTTAGAATTGATGGTACCATACAAGGAACCTTAAAAACGCCAGGAAAAATTGTAGTTGGTAAATCAGGTATGATAAATGGGACTTTAGAAGGGACAAATGCCGATTTTGAAGGTCGTTTTTCTGGGAAGTTAAAATTATCAGGAGTACTATCATTAAAATCATCAGCATTTATTGAAGGCGAAGTACAAGTTGGGAAACTAGCAGTAGAACCAGGAGCTACATTTAATGCCGTTTGTAGTATGAAAGGCGCGGTAAAAGAATTAAATAAAAGTGATCAAAAGCAACAACAAAGACCGAGAACAGAAACCGAAAGAACTGCTTAATTCGTTTGCTCAATTTTCAGGTATAGGTTTTCAAATGCTAGTCACTATTGGACTTGGTGTGTTTGCTGGAGTAAAATTAGATGAATACTACCCCAATCAATACAGTGCATTTACAATCATTTTTTCACTAGCTGCTATCGCAATTTCTTTATACAGCGTAATCAAGCAAGTCTCAAAATTTTCTAATCAAAACAACAAATCTAATGACCAAGAAGACAATTAACTTTGCAGTAAAACTTCTGCTTTTTGCGGCACTACTTTTTGGAGTTCACTTTTATATAATTATCCAATTTTTTGAGGAAAATCTTTACTTCCCAATTTTTACAATTTATATATTTAATGCGGCACTGGTTTTTGGAGTATTCTTAATTTTAAACTACAAAGCAACCCAAGGAAGTGATAAAATGTATCAATTATTTTTAGGATTAACCCTGTTAAAAATGGTTTTAGCAATTGTGTTTTTATTGCCTTTATTCTTTGGAAAATCAGAACACCCTCAACTTGAAGTCATCAACTTTTTTATCCCCTATTTTTTGTTTTTAATTTTTGAAATTTTCAACCTAAATAAATTTCTCCAAAAACATTAAACATTGTATGCATTAGTTTGGCAATTAAAATAATGAATGTATATTTGCACGGAATTTTAGACAAGGTATTTTTAATTGGATAAACGGATGCAAATCAACACTTTTAAAACACTATTACTTAGTATATTTCTTTCATTATCTTTTATCGGAAATGCCACCGAAATAAAAGAATCAGAACAGTCTGGAGAAGAGTTTAATGTAACCGATATGATTATGCATCATGTTAAAGATGCACACGAATTTCATATTATGGATTGGAAGGGACATGCTATTTCAATTCCATTACCAATAATTTTATGGACAGAAAAAGGACTGGTAACATTTATGTCTTCTGAATTTCATCACGATGATTCTGGAAAGGTTGTTGTAGAAAGAAAGGGGCAGAAGTTTGTTAAAATTCACGAAGAAATATATTATGCTTCAGAGGCGCCTCACGTTAGTGGCACGATGTCTCCAGAAGAACCTGTTCACCATGAAGCGGATAAACCGTTAGATTTTTCAATCACAAAATTGGTGTTTTCTATGTTTCTTTCTATGGCATTATTAATATTAATATTTGGCTTTTCTGCTAGAGCCTATAACAAAGATGGTGTCCCAAAGGGCATTGCAAAATTTACAGAGCCTTTAGTAGTTTTTATTAGAGACGAAGTGGCAATCCCAAATATTGGAGAGAAACATTACAAACGGTTTTTACCGTTTTTACTAACCGTGTTTTTCTTTATTTGGTTAAATAATATTATGGGATTAATTCCATTTTTCCCATTTAGCGCAAATTTAAGTGGCAATATAGCCTTTACAGGTCTTTTAGCACTTATCACATTTATAATTACAACACTTGTTGCTAATAAAGATTACTGGAAACATATTTTTTGGATGCCAGGAGTTCCTGTTCCGATGAAAATATTTTTAGCTCCAATAGAATTAATGGGAATATTTATAAAGCCTATTTCCTTAATGATTCGTTTGTTTGCTAATATTACAGCAGGACACATTATTGCATTGAGTTTAATTTCTTTAATATTTATAGCCAAAAGCGTATGGGTATCACCAGGATCTATATTCTTTTCGGTATTTATTAGTATAATAGAAGTTTTAGTAGTGGCTATACAAGCCTATATATTTACCATGTTGTCTGCCTTATATATAGGTAGTGCCATGGAAGAACATGAACATTAATTAATTTTTTTAATATTTAAACTATGAGTTTAGCATTATTACAAGAGACTGTAAGTTATGTTCCTTTCGCAGCGATTGGAGCAGGGTTAGCAGCTATAGGTGCCGGAATCGGTATTGGTAAAATTGGAGGCGCAGCTATGGAAGCCATGGCACGTCAACCAGAAATGCAAGGTAAGTTACAATCTTCTGCAATCGTATTATTGGCCTTCGTTGAGGCAGTAGCACTTTTTGCGGTAGTTGTATCACTTATTGCAAAGTAAAAAAGCATGGTGCAACGGTTGGTTGCACCTGTTTTTAGTTTTTAGTTAAAAAGATTATAAAATTATATAAGAAATGGATTTAGTTACTCCAGATTTTGGTTTGTTTTTTTGGACATTAATATCGTTCGCAATTTTGTTTTTCGTACTTAAAAAATTTGCATGGAAACCTATAGTTGGAACTGTTAATAATAGAGAACAATCCATCAGAGAAGCTTTGGCATCTGCTGAAAAAGCTAAACTTGAAATGGAAAATCTTCATGCTGATAATGAACGTATTCTAAAAGAAGCAAGAGTAGAGCGTGAAACGATGCTTAGAGAAGCACGCGAAATAAAAAGCAAGATGATAACTGATGCTAAAGATGAGGCGCAAACGCAAGCCAATAAAATGATTGATCAAGCACAAGTAGCTATTGAAAGCGAGAAAAAAGCAGCTATGGCAGAGCTTAAAAATCATGTTGCAGGATTAGCAGTAGATATTGCTGAGAAAGTTGTTCGTGAAGAATTATCTAACAAAGACAAGCAATTAAAATTAGTGGAGTCTATGCTAGATGAAGCAAAATTAAACTAAAAGCAGGATGGCAGGAGTAAGAGCAGCAATACGGTATGCTAAGGCAATTTTAGAGATTGCTAATAATCAAAATTTAGCAGAAGTTGTAAATCAGGATATGTCGTTAATGGCAAATACCATTGCAGAAAGCGAAGACTTAAGTGAAATGCTTCAAAGTCCTATCGTACGTGCTGCAACTAAAAAGTCTGCATTATTAGAAATCTTTAAAGACGCTAATAAGCTAACACTTAGCTTGATTGATTTACTTATCACAAATAAGCGAATAAACATATTAGGTGCAGTTGCTTCAAAATACAATCAATTGTTTGATGAATTAAGAGGAAGAGAAGTAGCATCAGTCACGACAGCTATTCCAATGACAAGTGATTTAGAAGCGAAAGTATTATCAAAAGTAAAAGAGCTTACAAATAAAGCCGTAGAATTAGAAAATATAATAGATGAAAGCATTTTAGGAGGCTTCATTTTAAGAGTTGGAGACAAGCAATATAATGCAAGTATCGCCAATCAGTTAAATAAATTAAAAAGAGAATTTACATTAAATTAAACTTGCTCTTAGCAAAGCTAAGAGACAAAACAAATAATTAAGATGGCAGAAGTAAAACCAGCTGAAGTATCAGCAATCTTAAAGCAACAACTTTCAGGATTTGAAGCAACAGCTTCATTAGATGAAGTAGGAACAGTACTAACTATTGGTGATGGTATTGCACGTGTTTATGGATTATCTAATGTTCAATATGGAGAATTAGTAGAATTCGAAAACGGCCTGGAAGGTATCGTACTTAACCTTGAGGAAGATAATGTTGGAGTTGTATTATTAGGACCTTCAAAAGAAATTAAAGAAGGCGCTACAGTAAAACGTACTAATCGCATTGCATCTCTTAAAGTAGGTGAAGAAATAGTTGGTCGTGTTGTGAATACTTTAGGAAATCCAATCGATGGGAAAGGACCTATTGGAGGCGAGTTATATGAAATGCCTTTAGAACGTAAAGCACCTGGAGTTATTTTCCGTGAACCAGTAACTGAACCTTTACAAACAGGAATCAAATCTATTGATGCTATGATTCCAGTTGGACGTGGACAACGTGAATTGGTAATTGGTGACCGTCAAACAGGAAAAACAACTGTTTGTATTGACACCATCTTAAATCAAAAAGAATTTTATGATGCTGGAGAGCCTGTTTTTTGCATTTATGTAGCTATTGGCCAAAAGGCTTCTACTGTTGCAGGAATTGCAAAAACACTTGAAGATAGAGGCGCTATGGCGTATACAGTAATCGTTGCTGCAAATGCATCTGACCCTGCACCAATGCAAGTATATGCACCTTTTGCAGGTGCTGCAATTGGCGAATATTTTAGAGATACAGGTCGTCCTGCTTTAATTGTATTTGACGATTTATCAAAACAAGCTGTTGCATATAGAGAGATTTCATTATTATTACGTCGTCCACCAGGACGTGAAGCATATCCTGGAGATGTATTCTATTTACATTCACGTTTGTTAGAGCGTTCAGCAAAAGTTATTGCCGATGATGCTATTGCAAAGACTATGAATGATCTTCCAGAGTCTTTAAAATCAAAAGTAAAAGGAGGAGGTTCTTTAACAGCCTTACCTATTATTGAGACACAAGCAG
>CAZQBE010000014.1:0-17446 GCA_964591595.1 uncultured Flavobacteriaceae bacterium | reverse complement strand
CGAGGAGGTATTGTTGATGTATTTTCATTTTCGCATGATAAACCCTATCGTATTGAATTTTTTGGAGATGAAGTAGAAAGTATTCGAACTTTTGATGTTGAAACACAACTCTCTACTGAGCAAATCAAGAAAATTAATATTATTCCAAATATTGCGAATAAGTTTCTAGAAGAAAGGCGGCAAAGTTTTTTTAAATATATAGCTTCAAAAACAGTAGTATATACAAAAAATGCAGATTTGCTTTTTTCGAGGATAGATGAGTTTTTTAAGAAGGCCGAAGACGTTTTTGAAACCCTTTCAACCAATTTAAAGCATGCAACACCAAGTGAGTTATTTTGTAATTCAGAATTACTCAAAAAACAACTGTTAGAGTTTACTTTAGTTGAATTTGGTGCTTCGACTACGTTCAGCAAACAAAATTCTGTTGTCTCGTCGAGCACAGTCGAGACGTTTCAGAATAAGACAACTATTCAATTCAAAACCACACCGCAACCCTCTTTTAACAAGCAGTTTGATTTGTTAATTGAAAACCTAAATGCAAATCACAATAAAGGATATACCAATTATATAAGTTGTGTGAGTGAGCAACAGGCTAAACGATTTCAAGACATTTTTGAAGCCTGCACTGAGCGTAGTCGAAGTGATGTAGAGCAAGATGTGCATTACAAAACTATGGTGTTTTCTTTGCACCAAGGTTTTATAGATAACGATAACAAAATTGCTTGCTATACAGATCATCAAATTTTTGAACGCTATCATAAGTTCCATTTAAAAAATGGTTATGCAAAAAAACAAGCCATTACATTAAAAGAACTCACCAATCTTGATGTTGGCGACTATGTAACGCATATAGATCATGGTATTGGTAGGTTTGGAGGCTTACAGAAAATAGATGTTGAAGGTAAAAAGCAAGAAGCCATAAAATTGGTTTATGGAGAGCGAGATATATTGTATTTAAGTATTCATTCACTACATAAGATTACCAAGTTTAATGGTAAGGATGGGAAACCGCCTAAAATTTATAAACTTGGGAGTAAAGCATGGAAAACACTAAAGCAGAAAACAAAATCTAGAGTTAAAGAAATTGCGTTTAACCTTATTAAACTATACGCTAAACGTAAATTAAAAAAAGGCTATCAATACAATCCAGACAGCTATATGCAATACGAATTGGAAGCCTCTTTTTTATATGAAGACACACCAGACCAAATCACAGCAACTACAGATATTAAAGCTGATATGGAAAGCGAGCAACCCATGGATCGTTTAATTTGTGGTGATGTAGGTTTTGGTAAAACCGAAGTTGCTATTCGATCGGCTTTTAAAGCTGTAGATAATGGAAAACAAGTAGCCATATTAGTACCAACAACCATTTTGGCATTTCAGCATTATAGAACATTAACCGAACGTTTAAAAGAATTTCCGGTTACAATAGATTATATCAACCGATTTAGAACAGCAAAACAAAAACGAGAAACTTTAGAAAATTTAGAAAATGGACGTGTAGATATTATTATTGGAACGCATCAATTGGTAAATAAAAATGTAAAATTTAAAGATTTAGGCTTGCTTATTGTCGATGAAGAGCAAAAATTTGGTGTGGCTGTAAAAGAAAAATTAAAAACCATTAAAGACAATGTAGATGTGCTAACCTTAACAGCAACTCCAATACCTAGAACACTTCAGTTTAGTTTAATGGCAGCAAGAGATTTATCGGTAATTACAACACCTCCTCCAAATCGTTATCCAATTGAAAGTCATGTAATAAGGTTTAACGAAGAAACCATTCGTGATGCTATTTCTTATGAAATTCAACGTGGCGGACAAATATTTTTTATCCATAATAGGATAGAAAATATTAAAGAAGTTGCTGGCATGATTCAGCGTTTGGTTCCCGATGCTAAAATAGGCATTGGTCATGGGCAACTAGAAGGTAAAAAATTAGAACAATTGATGCTGGCTTTTATGAATGGTGAGTTTGATGTTTTGGTAAGCACAACTATTGTCGAAAGTGGTTTGGACGTGCCAAATGCAAACACTATTTTTATTAATAATGCCAATTATTTTGGATTGAGTGATTTACATCAAATGCGAGGACGTGTAGGACGCAGTAACAAAAAAGCGTTTTGCTACTTTATAACGCCAGAACATTCTGCAATGACCGATGATGCGCGTAAACGCATTACAGCTTTAGAACAGCATACCGAACTTGGTAGTGGTTTTAATATTGCTATGAAAGACCTAGAAATTAGAGGCGCTGGAGATTTATTAGGAGGAGAACAAAGCGGATTTATTAATGAAATAGGATTTGATACGTATCAAAAAATATTAAATGAAGCCATCGGAGAACTTAAAGAGAATGAGTTTAAGGGCTTGTATAAAGAGGATAATGAAGACAAAGCATATGTAAAAGATATTACCATAGACACGGATTTCGAGTTGTTATTTCCAGACGATTATGTAAATAATATTACAGAGCGTCTTAATCTTTACACAAAACTTAATACCATAAAAACAAAAGAAGAGTTGAATGTTTTTGAGCAAGAACTTTTAGATCGTTTTGGTGAGTTACCAATACAAGTTGTAGATTTATTAAACAGTGTTAAAATTAAGTGGATTGCCACAGCATTAGGTTTTGAAAAAGTTATTATGAAACAAGGCAAGTTTGTGGGCTATTTTATTAGCAATCAAGAAAGTAATTTTTATAAAAGTGCAATATTTACTAAGGTATTACAGTTTGTGCAAACACATGCTAATCATTGCACAATGAAAGAAAAGCAGACTAGGAAAGGATTAAGATTATTGCTTACTTTTGAAAAGGTAAATACTATTGAAAAAGTATTACATGCAATTCAACCTATTTTGGCGTGATTATTGAAAATAAAAAGAAAAATAAAGTGACCGTATTATCTGTTTGGTGTATTATTAAAAAAGAGTTTATGTTAAAAAAAATGCTATACGCAATTCTATTAATGCCAATGTTTGTTGTAGCTCAGCATACTATAAAAGGGACGTTTTCTCCTGCCGAGGATTTTGAATATGCAATTTTATATAAAGTGACACCAACAACATCCTTATATGTTGCAAACACTCAGGTTGATAAAAAAGGAAATTTTGAATTTCAGTTAGACTCTACAATTACAAAAGGAATGTATAGATTGGTGTATGCAGTACCGCAAGAAGAATTTAATTTTGATATTATTTACAATGCCAAAGAAGATGTGTCCTTAACCTTTAATACGGAAACAGGAGTAAAATATAATACTTCTGTAGAAAATACTTTAATAAACTCTTACACAACAAGTATGTCTATGGTGAGTCAAAGTATTGGTAATTTTTATAGACAGCAAAGTACAGACACCTTAGCATTAGCTGCTATTTTTAAAACCCAAAAAGAAACTCAAGTTGAATACGGAAAAGCTGCAGAAGGCACAATAGCTTTGCATTTTATAAAAGCAAATTCACCTTATATTCCTGAAGGCTTTGAAGATATTTCAACCTATATCAAAAATTTAAAAGCACATTTTTTTGATCATGTAGATTTTGATAATGAAATACTTCAAAGTTCTAATTTTTTAATAGAGCGATCACTTAATTATGTATTTGGAATGACTTCAAAAGAAGATAATGAGGTCATTTCCTATGAGAAGAATATAGATGAAGTATATGCTGCCATGAAGGATGCAAATCCTGTAATAAAAAGCACATTATTAGAGATTTTATGGCAACAAATGGTTGATGCTAATTTTGAGGCTGTAGCCAATTACATTGCAGACACTTATTTAATTGAAATTGCCCAAACACTTAATGATATTGAACTTGTTGATGGATTAACACTGTTTAAAAGTTTATCCATTGGAAATAAAGCACCAGAGTTTAATGTTGATCTTGTAGAAGGTGTAAACAAAACCGAAGTGTCACTTTACGATTTAGATATGGCACAAGAATATGTTGTTGTGTTTTGGAGTAGTACCTGTTCGCATTGTTTAAACGAAATTCCAAAGCTACAAACTTATATAAAATCAATGAGTGAAGGGAAAGTAAAGGTAATTGCTGTTGGTCTAGAAGATGAGACCACATTATCATTATGGGAGAAAGCTATTGTTAATTATCCAGAATTTATACATGTACTTGGGTTTGGGAAATGGAATAACGAGATAGGTAATAGCTATAATATAACAGCAACACCTACGTATTATATTTTAAATGCGAATAAAAAAATTATTGCAAAACCTTACGATTTCGAGGCTTTTAAGAAATATATGAATCAAAAATGATAGAACGCATTTTCTAAATGCTCAATATTAAAACCGTTTCCTTGTTTAGTAATGGCAATAATATCAAACCGTACTTCTACGTCTAAATTGTTTACAGTAACATATTCATCCACTGCTTTTACGAGGCGTTGTATTTGTTTGGGTTTTACAAAATCTTGAGGATTTCCAAAGTCTATGGTAGAACGAGTCTTCACTTCAATTATAGCAAGAGTATCTTCTTTTTTGGCGATAATATCGACTTCTGCTTTTTGAAACCGATAATTTCGTTCCACTATAGCATAACCTTCTTGCAGTAAAAAATCTACTGCCAGTTGTTCTCCTTTTTTACCAAGTTCGTTGTGTTGTGCCATAATATTTCCCACGAAAGTGGGAATCTCATCCTACTTTCTGTATTATTATTGTTTTGTCATTCTGAGTGTTCCGATAACCATCGGGACGAAGAATCTTTAATAATAATCTTCTTAATTTCTTTACTTAACTGAAACTCATTTTCATATTCAATACTATAATCCGAACATCCTTCAATAGTAGTAGAGTGCTTTGCGTCTTTCCTTTTAATGTAAATGATTGGTTTTTGTTTTGCAAAGGCATAACCCACTTCAATTCCAACACCAATTGCTTTTTTTGTGAGTTCGACGATAAGAAAGGTTGAGTTATCAATTTCTTCAAAAGCCATGTTCATCATTTCTTTTTCTTGTCCAATTTTAAAGTTGTATTTATCAACAAAAACAAAAAGTTCTATCGAATGTTTTGCAAAGCATTTTTTGAGCTCATTAATCTCATTATCAAAATTTACTCTGTTTGATTTACTAATTCCAAAATAAGCTGTTTTCATATACATTTTATTAAGCTGAGATTCTTTATTTAGCTAAAGCTTCATTAAGAATGACAGTATGCTTTCGTTATTTTTAGTCTTTTGAATGCTCTAGAGATAAACTTCAGTAGAATTTACTAATTTTTATTCAGATAACCGTTGTTCATTAAATCAGATGTTTCATTAATGTTAATTCTATTACCTTTTTTTAATAAAAAATTACGGTCTGTGACTTGTAAAACATCAGAATAATAATGGTCTGTTATAATTATTCCTTTTGTTTCTTTTAACTTTACCAATACTGCTTTTATCAAATCTTTATAGAGAGGATCTATCATGGAAAATGGTTCGTCTAAAAGAATAAATGGATGGCTTAAATTACAAATAAGTAAAACTTCTAAATATCGTAATTCGCCTCTTGAAAGTGCTCCTATCTTTTGTTTTTCAAATTTAGATACTTCAGGTGAGTAAAAGATTTTATCTTGATTATCTCCATTTTCAAATAATAAAGGAATGGCTTGCCTTACTGTTAATCCCTTTGGCAGAAAAGAATCTTGTGGAAGAAATCCAATCTTTTTTTGAGGAATTACTTTTAATGGATTGATAGAGTTTGAATTTATACTTAAACCAATAGAATCAGATTTCAAAGTGCCATGAATTATTTTTAGTAATGTTGACTTTCCACTTCCATTTCTCCCAAATATTCCTATAATTTCTCCAGTTGAGCATTCAAAAGATATATTATTTAAAATTTGTTTTTTCCCGAAGGATTTAGATATGTTATTTGCTTTTAATGTTAACACTTAAAACGAGATTAAATAAATAAAGCTAGACAGTATTACACAGATAATAATATTTAATGTAAATACAATTCTTAACAACTTAAGTTTTGTATAGCCTAAATTAAAATATAAATAGTATTCGTTTTCTTTGAAATACCAATGGACTAGATAACCAATTAAAATTCCAATGGAGAAAAAAGAAATAACGCCATATAAAGCACTCGTAATTGTTCCAATAAATATTGAAACTAATAAATTGTAAATATTTATATCTATTACACATTTAAAAAGTGCTCTTATATTCATTTAAAAACAACTGTTGACTGTTCACTCCCAACTGTTAACTCAATAACCCTCCCAAGTATCATCGCACGATTTTCATCATCATGTCCAGCAGGAAAATTAAATAGCACAGGAAAATCGTATTCGGCAACAACATCTATAATAAGCTGCTCAATAGGTTTCCCCCAAGGGGTTGTGTTTTCTCTAACCTTGCTTATAGAACCAACAATAAGTCCTTTGCAGTTATCAAAATAACCAGCACGTTTTAAGCTTTGTAGCATGCGATCAATATGGTAAGCATATTCGCCAATTTCTTCAAAAAATAGGATTTTACCAGTAGTGTCAATACTGGTTTTAGAACCTAACATGGTGTGTAATAAAGTGAGATTGCCACCAACCAGTTGTCCTGTTGCAGTCCCTTTTTTATCGTATTTTGAACTTTCAATTGTGTAGGATAATGGATTTCCAAAAATAGCGTCTTTAAATGTAGATACATTGTCTTTAATCTCCTCCAAATCATCGGTTAAACTCGTCGCCATTATTGCATGTATAGATTCACTACCTACATTATTTAGTTGGTTGTGAAGCGCAGTAATATCAGAATAACCTATAATCCATTTTGGATGTTCTTTAAATGTGGTATAATCTAATTTATCTAAGATCCGAACGGTTCCATACCCACCACGAGCAGACCAAATAGCTTTAACATTTGGATTGTCTAATGCCTTTTGAAAATCTTTAGCACGTTCGTCATCATTACCTGCAAAATGTCCAGATTTGCTAAATACATGTTCACCCATAATTACATTTAATCCCCAACTTTTAAGTAAGGTCTTAGCATGATCAATTTCTTTTTCACGATTATTTAAAACTCCAGAAGGCGAAACTATAGCAATTGTATCACCAGCTTTTAAGTAAGGAGGTTGAATAAGTTTTTTAGGTATTGAGGTCTCGTAATTAGATGAAGTTGAATTTTGTGCTAGTACTATTTCTTGAACTCCAAAAGTTATTAGAAGAACACAGTAAAATATCCGTTTTAAATACATAGAAGAGGCTTTTCTGTAAATGTACATTTTTTTTCTATTAGGCTGTTAAAATGTGTATTTTTGTGGCTTGTTAATTTATTCGTCATTACGAGTGAAGCGAAGTAATCTGTTTCTTTTGTAATGAGATTGCCACGTCGCAAACTCCTCGCAATGACACCTTAATTTTAATCTTATTATTATTTATGGGCATACCAAAACGATATACCATAACCGCCGCATTGCCTTACACTAACGGTCCCATTCATATTGGGCATTTGGCTGGTGTGTATGTGCCTGCCGATATTTACGCACGCTATTTACGTTTAACAGGAAATGATGTTGCATTTATGTGTGGGAGTGACGAACATGGTGTGCCTATTACCATTAAGGCAAAGAAAGAGGGTGTTTCTCCTCAGGATATTGTTGATAAATATCACGCTATTATTAAGCAATCATTTTTAGATTTTGGAATTACTTTCGATAATTATTCACGTACAACAGCCAAAGTTCATCATGATACAGCTTCTGAATTTTTTAAGACTTTATATGATAAAGGTGAGTTTATTGAAGAAATTACAGAGCAATTATACGATGCTGAAGCACATCAGTTTTTAGCCGATAGGTTTGTTGTTGGAACTTGCCCTAAATGTGGCAATGAAGAAAGTTATGGCGATCAGTGTGAAGTATGTGGTACGAGTCATAATGCTACAGATTTAATCAATCCGAAGTCAGCAATTACAGGAGCTACACCAACGCTTAAAAAAACAAAACATTGGTTTTTACCTTTAGATAAGCACGAAGCATTTTTAAAAGAGTGGATTCTTGATGGTCACAAAAAAGATTGGAAACCTAATGTGTACGGACAATGTAAATCATGGTTAGATGATGGTTTAAGACCTCGTGCTGTAACTCGCGATTTAGATTGGGGAATTCCTGTTCCTGTTGAAGGAGGCGAAGGCAAAGTGTTGTATGTATGGTTCGATGCGCCAATTGGGTACATTTCTGCAACTAAAGAATGGGCAAAACGTAAAGGCAAAGATTGGAAACCATATTGGAAAGATAAAGACACTAAACTGGTGCATTTTATAGGAAAGGATAATATTGTATTTCACTGTATCATTTTCCCATCCATATTAAAAGCTGAAGGCTCTTACATTTTACCAGATAATGTGCCAGCAAACGAATTTTTAAATTTGGAAGGGAATAAACTCTCAACCTCAAAAAATTGGGCAGTTTGGTTACACGAATATTTACAAGATTTTCCAAACCAGCAGGATGTATTGCGTTATGCTCTAACTGCAAATGCACCCGAAACTAAGGATAACGATTTTACTTGGAATGATTTTCAGGCGAGAAATAACAATGAACTCGTTGCCATTTTTGGTAACTTTATCAATCGCGTTGTGGTGTTAACCAATAAATATTATAATGGGATTGTGCCAAAGCCGAATACATTTTCTAAAGTTGATGAAGAAACATTAACAACAGTAAAGGCATATCCAAACGTAATTGCAAGTTCTATTGAACGTTATCGTTTTAGAGAAGCCAGTCAAGAACTCATGAATTTGGCACGACTAGGTAATAAATATCTAGCCGATGAAGAACCATGGAAAGTCATTAAAGAAGATGAAGCACGTGTACAAACCATAATGTATATTGCGCTTCAAATTGCTAGTGCTTTGGCAACATTGAGCGAGCCGTTTTTACCCTTTACATCTCGTAAATTAAAAGAGATTCTTCGTTTTACTCAGAATGACAAAAATGAAAACAATTGTCATGCTGAGCTTGTCGAAGCATCTCATTGGGAAGACATATCAAGTAAAGATACTTTATTTCCTACAGACCATAAAATAGGAAAAGCGGAATTACTTTTCAGCAAAATTGAAGATAAAGAAATACAAGCACAATTAGATAAATTAGAAACTAGTAAAAAGGCAAATGAATCTGCTAATAAAGTAACAGAGCCTCAAAAGGAAACCATCGCATTTGAAGATTTTACAAAATTAGATATTCGGGTGGGCACTATTCTGGAAGCAGAAAAAATGCCAAAAACTAAAAAACTTTTAGTTTTAAAAGTAGATACAGGAAATGATGTGCGTACTATAGTTTCTGGAATAGCAGAGAGTTTTACACCTGAAGAAGTTATTGGTAAAAAAGTAACCGTTTTAGTTAACCTCGCTCCAAGGATTCTTCGTGGAGTAGAAAGTCAAGGTATGATTTTAATGACCGAAACTCCTGAAGGGAAGTTGGTGTTTGTGAATCCTGATGAAAATGATATAATTTCAAACGGATTAAAAATTAGTTAAATTGTATTTCTCACTTAGAAAAGTAACTTTTTTAAAATTAAGAATATATCCAACCAAAATAATTTATTCTACCTGTTAATAACATTTTGAAAACTCCTTTTTTAGGAGTGATTATTATTCATTTAAGATATTATTTTTATAGAAGATTAAATAGTCTTTTATAATTTCATGTATTGTTACGATTTTCAAGTAGTACTCCAAGAAGTACCTGGAGAAGTAAGTCTTTGTTTCTCTATTTCAGGATGTCCTTTACAGTGTAAAGGATGCCATTCTCCCTTTTTATGGAAAGAAGGAAGTGGTACTATACTCTCTAAAGAACGCTTTGAAAATATACTTAATCAATATAGTAATTTGGCGACTTGTGTCCTATTTATGGGAGGAGAATGGCATGAGAAAGAACTTGAATCTTTCTTAAAGTTGGCAAATAACAAAACCTTTAAAACCTGTCTTTATACTGGAGAAAAACAAGTTTCTAAAACGATTTTGAATCAACTTACTTGGATTAAAACAGGGAAGTGGGAGCAGTATTTAGGAGGACTAAACAGTAAGACAACAAATCAAAAATTTATAGACGTAAAAACTAATAAAACACTCAACTACTTATTTACTAAAAACTAAACCTTATGATAAGACTAACCGATACTCAAGTAACAAAAAAAATTGATTTTATAGACCATTATATTAATTCATCAAATGCAGCCGATGGCTCTAAAGTAGATGCAAATGCTAATGTGACTTCTAAGAATATTGCCACCATGGAAGCTGAGCTAAACAAGGATATAAATATTCAAGTAAATCGTGCTTTGGTAAAACGTAAAATAGCTTCTCTTTTTGGAGAATCATTAGCTAGTGAATATACACGACAAATAGAGTCGCATGAAATTTATGTACATGATGAAACATCACTTAAGCCTTATTGTGTGTCTATTAGTATGTACCCATTTTTATTTGATGGTTTAACAAAGATTGGAGGAGAAAGTAGAGCACCAAAACATTTAGAGAGTTTTTGTGGTGAGTTTGTGAATTTGGTTTTTGCTATTAGTTCGCAATTTGCTGGTGCATTAGCAACTGTAGAATTCTTAATGTATTTTGATTATTTCGCCGCCAAAGATTATGGAGACAATTATTTAGAAACAAATCAAAAATTAATTGCAAATCATTTACAACATGTTGTATATGCCATAAATCAACCAGCAGCTGCAAGAGGGTATCAATCTGTGTTTTGGAATATCTCTTTATACGATGAGCCTTATTTTAATAGTATGTTTGGAGATTTCGTATTTCCAGATATGACTAAGCCAAAATGGGAAAACCTTAAAAAGATTCAAAACTTTTTTATGAAATGGTTCAATGAAGAGCGTATTAAAGCCATACTCACTTTTCCGGTCGTTACTGCTGCTATGTTAGTTAAAGATGGAAAACCTGTAGATACTGAATTTACTCAAATGTGTGCTAAAGAATTAAGTGAAGGCAATTCATTTTTTATATACCAATCTGAAAATGCGGATAGTTTAGCATCGTGTTGCAGGTTGCGAAATGAGATTAGTGATAATACCTTTAGTTATTCTCTTGGAGCTGGAGGTGTTGCAACAGGTTCTATAAATGTAATAACGCTTAATATGAATAGATTAATTCAAAAAGGAGCTAATATTGTTGAAGAAGCACAGAAAATTCATAAGTATCAAGTGGCTTACAGGAAATTAATTGATGAATATGAAGCTGCTGGAATGTTACCTGTTTATCAGGCAGGATTTATAACTTTAGATAAACAATTTTTAACTATAGGAATTAATGGTATGGTTGAGGCTGCCGAGAGTCAAGGTATAAACGTAGGAAATAATGATGAATATAAAGCATTTGTAAACACACATTTAAAAGCAATTTATGATAAAAATAAACATGCTAAAAAAACATATGGTTATATGTTTAACACAGAATTTGTGCCTGCTGAAAATCTTGGAGTAAAAAATGCAAAATGGGACAAAGAAGATGGTTTATTTGTACCTAGAGAATGTTATAATTCCTATTTTTATGAAGTTGAGGATACCAATACAAATACACTTGATAAAATAATTTTACATGGCAATGAAATTATAAAATATCTTGATGGTGGCTCAGCACTCCATCTTAATTTAGAAGAAGCTCCAAATAAAGAAGGATTTGTCAAGCTTATTCACGCAACAGCAACAGCTGGTTGTAATTATTTTTGTTTTAATATAAGAATCACTATTTGTAATGATTGTGAAAATATTGATAAAAATACATCTTATAGCTGTAGCAAGTGTAACTCTAAAGATGTAGATCATGCAACTCGTGTAATAGGTTATTTAAAAAGAGTATCTAGTTTTAGTTCTGGTCGTCAAAATGAGCATCAGCTAAGACACTATCATAGGAAACATCCTGTAAATAATTTAGCAAATAATAGGACACAACTTATAGAAAACCATTTTCAGTTAAATACTGAAACAAAAAAAGATGAAACTAAAAAAATATTTCATTAAGATTTGTTTTGTAACTAAAAGCATAAATGATTGCTCATAAAATTATTATTTATATTTTACATGTTGATATTTAATGGGGTATTAATTGCAATAGAGATGTAATTTTATGATAAATATCATACCCTTAAAGGCATTGAATTATATCTTTGCAGTTGTTTAAAGCTTTATGTATAAAAAAAATATTTTAATAATTTCAGGTTTAATAATAATCTTTAGTATTTATAACTTTTCAGTGTATAACTTAAAGGATTATAATCAACCAATAAAGTTGTCTTCAATAGCAATTAAAGGACAACAGCTTTGGCAAGAAAACAATTGCTGGGCATGTCATCAAATCTATGGTCTTGGCGGATATTTGGGACCAGATTTAACTAATATTTTTTCTAATCCAAATAAAGGCAAAGAGTACATAAAGGCATTATTAAATACTGGTATTAAATCAATGCCAAAATTCAATTTTTCAGAAGATGAAAAAGAAGCACTTGCTTCGTATTTAAAACATATTGATAGTACGGGTTATTATCCAAATTACAACGCCGAAATTAAAAAAAGTGGATGGGTTGAAATAAAGTACAAAGATGAAGAATAAAACAGCATTACTTTTTTTAATATTTTCACTTTTAGCTTTAATATTAGGTTTGCTTTTTGGTCTGTTAGCATCATTACAATATATAATTCTAGACTTTTTAAAAGCGTATATTCCGTTTAATAAAATGCGACCTTTTCATGTAACCTCAACAATTTCTTGGATTATACTTAGTGCGACTGGAAGCATCTATTTTTTTATAACTTATATAGAGAAATTAAAACTGTTTTCTAACAAGTTAATGCGTACACATTTTATTATTTTTCTATTAACCGGAATAGGAATTTATGTGTCTTTTTTAACTGGTAAAATGGAAGGAAGGGAGTATTTGGCATATACGCCAATACTAACTATTCCTATACTTTTAGGCTGGATTTTGTTTGGTATAAACTACTTTAAAACCGTTAGAAAACAAGTAAAAAATTGGCCGGTTTATTATTGGATGTGGGGAACAGGAATTGTTTTTATGATCTACCATTTGAGTGAAGCACATTTTTGGTTGATACCAAATTTTAATGAAAACTTTATTAGAGATATTTCTGTTCAGTGGAAATCGTATGGCTCTTTTATAGGTTCTTGGAACATGTTGGTATATGGTATTGCCATTTATATAATGTCTAAAATTAAAAAAGATGAATCTGCAGCACGTGGTAAAACAGTATTTTTCTTCTACTTTCTTGGATTAACAAACCTAATGTTTGGTTGGGCTCATCACACCTATATAATCCCAACACAGCCATGGATTCGTTATGTTGCTTATGGGGTGAGTATGACTGAATGGATATTGTTAATTTATATTATTAGAGAATGGAAAAAATCCTTAACCAAGGAAGAAAAAAAAAGCTTCTGTATGGCATATAAATTTTTAATTACAGCCGATTTTTGGGTGTTTTTAAATCTGATTCTTGCCTTGTTGTTTTCCATTCCTGCGATTAATTTTTTTACTCACGGTACTCATATTACAGTAGCTCATTCTATGGGAACGACCATCGGTATAAATACAACCATTTTATTTGCAGCATTATTCTTTATTGTGTCAAAGATAAATCCTTTGTTTAATACTAATCGATTTGCAATTAAAAATGGACGTAATCTATTTAGGGTTTCTCTATTCCTTTTTTGGATTACTTTGCTTATTGCTGGGGTAAAAAAAAGTTATTGGATGTATTTTTCCGAAAACATTATTTTTTCCGAGATGCAAGATTCTTTGTATTATGTTTACCTCGCTATTTTTGTTTTTGGAATGGGGCTAGTAATATCAATTCTTATGTTATCAATTCCTCTTTTAAGAGCAATTTTTAAAAATGCTCTTAAAATAAAAGAAGAGTAAAAATTATTTCTCATAAACATTAAAATCTTTAAGGGTTATGGCTTTGCCTGAGCGTTTAATATCTTCAGCAAATTCAGCAATGGTTTTATCCTTAAAGTCTTTTAATAATTTTTTCTTAAAAACAGAAACTATATTATGTACAGGACAAGGGTTTTCATCTGAGCATTTAGATAGTCCTAAAAAACATTGGTCGAATTTTTTTTCACCTTTTATACTAATAATGATGTCCCAAATGGTATTCCCTTTATTTTTTTCGGTTAAAAAAAAACCACCATTTGGTCCTTTTGAAGAGGATATTAATTTATCTCTCGTGAGTTGCTGAAGCAATTTAGCAACAAAAGGTTGAGGAGATTCTAATTTATCAGCAACTTCTGCTGCTCCTATTTTGTTTGTATCATTACTATATATTGCCAAAAAAAGTACAGATCGAATAGCATATTTATTTGCGCTGGATAACATAAAACTAATTTTTAATCAAATATAGCAAAAAAAGAGACTTTAGTCTTTATTTTAATCCTAACAACAAAAAGACTCTCCTTGGAGAGCCTTTGTTATTATAGCTAATAGTATTGTATTACTTATTACCAAGCATTAGCAATTCGTTACAAACTACTTCGGTTACATAGCGTTTTTCGCCTTCTTTGGTTTCGTAACTTCTTGATGTTAATTTACCTTCCACAGCAACTTCTTTACCTTTGCTTACATATTTTTCAATAATCTCTGCAGTTTTTCCCCAAGCCACAACATTGTGCCATTGCGTGTCTGTAATTTTTTCGCCTTTAGCATTTTTGTAGCTTTCGTTTGTTGCAATAGAAAACTTTGCTAATGTCTTTCCTGATTCGAGATTGATAATTTCTGGATCGTTTCCTAAATTCCCAATCAACTGTACTTTGTTTCTGAGCGTGTTCATAATTTTAAATTTTAATGTTAAACAATTGATACTATCGAGTTCTTATGTTTCGACATTGCAAATATGAGATAGCTTCCAAATATTATTCGGTTATTAAATAATTAAATTCGTTTGTAAATGTTTGTAGTCGTTTGTAAACGAATAATAATTTGTATATTTGGAAACTAACTCAAGAAATAATGAATAAATCAATCACAAAACGGATTATCTTTCAAACTTTCATTTTTATATTAATAGTAAGCCAAACAACTTTCGCACAACAAGTCCCTCTAGGTCAGGAAAAAATTGTTGCACAGCTCAACGAAGAATTATCTGGTGAATCTGCCAAACGAAATTTAGAATTTATCTCGCGATTGCATCGTATGCGAGGTTCAAAGGATTATAGAAAAGCAACCGATTTCATTCAATCGAAACTACAGGAATATAAATTAGAATCTATTGAAATGATTAGCATTCCTACTGATGGTAAAAAGATGTATGGCACACAAAAATCGAGAATGGCTTGGGATGTCAATTTTGCCGAATTATGGGAAGTTGAGCAACAAAGTGGTAACTGGAAACACAAAACCAAAGTTGCCGATTGGCAATCTATTCCGTTAGTATTGGCACAAGATAGCGAAAGTGGAGAAGCAACTGCTGAACTTGTAGATATTGGTTCAGGGACTTCGGAAGTTGATTATGTAAACAAAAATATAAAAGGGAAATTGGTGTTAACATCATCTCAACCAGAGAGTGTCGTTTCGTTAGCAATTGAAAAATATGGCGCAGTTGGGATCATTAGTTATGCACAAAACCAAGAAACTGCTTGGTATAAAGAGAACGAAAATTTAATTCGTTGGGGACATTTAGATGGATTTGCAAAAACTAAAACCTTTGCCTTTATGGTGAGTCTAAAGCAAGCAAGAGCCTATCAAAAAAGACTTAAAAATGATGAAACTATTACTCTCCACGCCAAAGTTATTGCCAACCAACATCCTGGAAGTTATGAGATTTTAACAGCAGTTATAGAAGGTTCTGATTCTAAATTAAAAGAAGAAGAAATTGCTTTTACGTGTCATCTCGATCATCCACGTCCTGGTGCTAATGATAATGCAAGTGGTTGCGTGGCGATACTTGAAGTTGCCCGAACGATTAAAAAACTTATTGATGAACACAAAATAGAAAGACCAAAACGAACTATTCGGTTTATATGGTCGCCCGAAATTGAAGGTACAACTTCATTACTTATTTACAGACCAGAACTAGCCAAGAATATAAAATTTAACATTCATATGGATATGGTTGGTGGAGGACCAGAAACCAAAGCTATTTTTCATGTGTCTAAAAGTCCGCAAAGTATCACTACTTTTATAAATGATATTGCCGAAACCTTTGGTGATTTTGTAAATAAAAACTCCGATGATTATGCAAGTGGCATACATGTTAAATATCCTATGGTTTCAATTGAAGGAGGAAAAGAACCACTTCATGCAGTTTTAGGAAACTTTCATATGGGAAGCGATTTTGAGGTTTTTAGCGAAGGCTCTTTCAGGATTCCATCTATTTATTTGCACGATTGGCCAGATCGGTATATCCATACCAATTACGACGTTCCTGCAAATATTGATCCTACCAAGTTAAAACGCTCGGCATTTATTGGCGCTAGTAATGGCTACTTTCTAGCTGATTTTGGAACTGAAGATTTGCCGTTACTGATTAATTTAATGAAACGACAAGTACTTAAAAGAAGTTCACAAATGCTTCAATATTCAGAAGAATTATCTTCAGAAGAAGGTGAAAACATGAAACATTATTTTTGGATTCACGAAACAGAACGTTTTAGTTCAATATTACCATATGCAAACTTATCGAGTGATTTAAAATCTAACTATTCAGAATTTTTAGAAAACCTTATGAAAACTATTGGAAAAGGAGAAAAGCTTGTTTTAATTCACGATAAAGCTTCAGCAGTTTACAAAAGAAATAGCGATGTAAAAGGACCAATGTCGGTTTTTGGATATAATTATTTTAGTGCTCATTTTGATCCAAACAAAAAAAGACCAGAATTATTTAGTTATAAAGGGAAACGAGGAAGTGGTTCGGAATATGCTTATGAAGCTTTAAATTTTGTAAATGGAAAAAATGATGTATTAGAAATCCGCAATTTACTTTCAGCAGAATTTGGAGCTATCCCGTTGGAACTTGTTGTCGAATATTTGGATGCGCTGAAAACTATTAAGGTAATCCAATAAATAACATGACACAAACAAGTTTACAGATCTTCCCGCAATTTACAACTAAAAGACTTAAACTACGTCGTTTATTAATGTCTGATTGTGAAGATGTATTTATGCTAAGAACAGATAAAAAGGTAAATAAATTTATAGAAAGACCTATTTCAAGAAGGGATAAAAATGGAGCCGAATTTATAACAAGAATACATAAAAGTATTGCTGATAACAACATTTACCATTGGGTAATTTCATTACAAGAAAATACTAAATTATTAGGTACCATTTGCCTATGGAATTTTAACAAAAACAGGGAGGTTGTTGAAGTTGGTTATGATTTGTTTCCACAGTATCAAGGGCAGGGTATAATGACAGAAGCTTTGAATGCAGTATTAGATTTTGGATTTAATACTGCTAGTTTTA